>CALIGP010000379.1 GCA_938021455.1 uncultured Lewinella sp.
CCACGTCGATGGCGGCGAGTGGAACATCAACCCCAAAACCAAACACTTGCTACGCGGTAAATCTCTCCGCTCTAAGCACGAGGAGGGCGGTCGCTTAGATCAGTTTCCCCTCAGCAACCCCGTTGCCTGGACGAACGACTACAAAGGCGCCCGCGTCTTCTTCACCACACTGGGCCACCCCTACGACTGGCAAAATGAGCATATGCGCCGGCTTGCGCTCAATGGTATTGCCTGGGCATTGGACCGCACTGACGACATTCCCGCTGAAGGTTTTGACCCAAGCGTTATTGGCAGTTACGAACCGAATAATTCCGGCTTTGGAGAGAAATTTAAAAAGGGGTTACGTCCGGAAGAGCTGTTTAGAGTAAATGATCCGTCTCGTTAATTCTAGTGAAATCGCTTGCTGAATCGCTTGCTGAATGCTTCGTTCATGGCCATCAGACCGCTTTTGGCATCTTTCATCAGCTTTGCCTCCATCAAGGGGACCAGCACGCCAGTAAATCTTTCGCCGTGTACCACGGTGGTGGTGCCGTCGCCATTCTGCGTAAGCAAAAAATAGTGTTCTCCGTCAAACAGCCACCCGTTGAGCATACGCCCTCCCCACCGGAGTTCTTTGCCTGGCTCAAAAGCCAGCACCTGCGGACGAGAATCCACACCATTATGCGTAATGGTCACGGTGTTGCCGACTTTCCAGTTACCCGTAGCGGAGGTAATGAACGGGTTCCAGGACGGGTACTTGGAAAAATCCGTTAGTTCTGCCCACACCTCCTTAGAGGAGACTGGTAGCTCAATGACCGTATTAAGTTGTAACATTTTTCTAGCTCTACTTCTTGCCTACAAAGGTGTCGTTAACCGACACTACTTTTCATTGATATAGGTCAATAAGAGAAAAAAGGCATTATGTCACCTCAAAACGATTTTTTAGCGCCTCGTTCATGCTCTCAAAACCAGATTTCGTTTGCGTTGTGAGTTTTTTCCGAAAGGCCGGCACTAACAGGCCACTGAAGTTCTCCCCGTGGGTGAGGGTAGTCGTTCCATCACCATTATCGTTTAGTAGGAAATAATGTTCCCCGTCAAAGAGCCCCTTAAACAAAAGGCTCCCCAGCCAACGGAGTTCCTTTCCGGAATCAAAGGCTAGTACTATCGGCTTAAAGTCCATGCCTCCGGCAGTGATGGCAACCGTGTTTCCTTCGGCCCAGTCTCCGCTAGCCTGCGTGATAAATGGGTTCCAATCCGGGTAAGCGGCGAAGTTGGTTAATTCGGCCCAGACGCGGTCAGGGCTAGCGGGTAGATCGATGGTGGTGGTTAGTTGTAGCATACCATTTTTGTTTTCGTTATCACAAAGATGCAGTTGTGCTTCACCACTCCGCCTTGACAAAAATCAAGTGGCGGAATTATCTCGTTTTCTGATCCGGCTCATCGTTTCCGGCGTCATACTTAGCATCGAAGCCAGATAGTGGAGCGGGACGGATTCGAACAGTTCGGGCTTAAGGGCCAGCAGGGCTTCGTAGCGCTCCCGTGCAGACAAGGATAGCAGGCTGAACACCCGGTCTTCCAGCGTCATAAAGCAGCGGGCGAGAAACTCTTTTTCCAGCGTTTCCCAGTTGGGGACGACTGCTCCCATGCGGAGGTAGTTTTCTTCGGGGAGCGTCCAGAGTCGGCAATTTTCGAGCGCCTGGATGTTCCAGCGGGCGGGAATAGAGAAGAAGAGCGGGTTAAGATCGGCGACGAAGTAGCCGGGGGTAAAAATCCATTGAGTAACGTCCTTTCCTGCCGTTGGTGCCCACCCCCGCAGGTGGCCACGCTGAGGGAATGCGAGCTTACGAACCATTTGCCCCTGGCGGAGGAAATAGTCTCCTTTTTCCAGCTGGTCTTCGCGGAACAGGGCGGCAACTTCAGCAGCTTTTGCCGGGGCGAGACGGAAGTTTTCCTGAAGTAATACGGGCAAAGTCATCATTCCGCACAAGTTACTTATTTTGGAGACCACTCCTCTTTGCTCTCTGTCCCAAAACGCTGCACCTGCGGAATCGCCCACTCTTGAAACTTATCCCCCGACATCCCGATATTCAGCGCCACGTCGATCACTTCTGGATCGTGGGTAACGCACAGCCCGTTTTCGAACACAGCCCGCTGCTCCACGAGTTCCCTGGCTTATCACCGGAGTTGATTCTTGTCCTTGACGGTCATTACACCATAAGCTATCGAGGAAAACGGGAACGGGTAAACACCAACAAGCTTTACAGCTTTATCCATCAGGATGTGCTGCTTGATTTTTCAACGCTACACTCTTTCGCCATCATTCGCTTTCAGGCTCGCAACCTCTCCTCGCTTCTACCCTTCATCAACGAGCGAGCTGAAGACCTAATGCGCAACCCTGTTTTCCAGGCAGAAGTTGTTTTCACCGAGCGCATCAATCAGCTGGCCAACCACCTGCGGGATGCCTCCGCGGCGACTATCGCCGAGGAACTAGAAGGTTTTCTATTGGATCATTTCCTGGCGGAGCGAGAGGGCTTCTTGTCAGAGCTCACTCTCTCACTCCCCTCCGGTGGCAGCCCCGGAGAGATCATGGCCCGGACGAATTATTCCTATTCCACCCTGGAGCGTCATTTCAAACGGGACACTGGTCTCACACCCAAAAAATTTCAAACCCTAAGGCGCTTCCGTCAGGCCATCAATGAATTGTACGACACCGGGAATACCGACTGGCTCCACTACGTAGAAAAATATGGGTACTTCGATCAGAGCCATTTCATCAAGGAGGTAAAACGCTATAGTAGCCTCACGCCCGGGCAAATTTTAAAACGCCCCGGCTTACAGCCCTACCGGCCCACGAAAGAGTGACGATTTTTTACAATGAGGCTTACAACAACTGCTCCATCTTTGCGACATAGCCTCCATAAACCATGCGCAAACATCCCGTATTTTTCACGCTCTTTTCCTTACTCTTTGGACTGTTGGCTTGCCATAACGTAGCCACCACTGGAGCCGAAGTATCTGCCTCTACGCTTGAAGCCCTGCTTCAGGAAGCCATTGACGACTCGCTGGGGGAAGTCCCCGGCGTATCGATGACGGTCATTTCCCCAGACGATGAGCTTCACTGGACCGGCGCAGTGGGCTTCGCTGACAGGAACAAGGAAGACAGCCTTCACGCCGACCAGCCCTTTCGCAT
>CALIGP010000380.1 GCA_938021455.1 uncultured Lewinella sp.
TTCCTGGTGGAAGACAAGCCCGCTCAGGGTCAGTTCGTCGTTATCCTCGGCGCCTCCGGCGCCGGCAAGAGCACGGTTCTACGCTATATCGCCGGTCTGCAGCGGCCAACGGAAGGTTCCGTACTGGTAAAGGGTAAGCCCATTGGGGAAGCCACCCGCGTCGGCATGGTCTTTCAGCAGTATAGCTCCCTGCCCTGGCGAACTGTACTAGAAAACGTTGCCCTACCGCTGGAGTATCAAGGCGTTGATAAAAAAGAACGGCTGGAACGCGCCCGCGAGATGGTCGAACTTGTGGGCCTGGCGGGTCATGAAGATAAGTTCGCCCAATACCCTACCCTCTCTGGTGGACAACTACAAAGAATCGCCATCGCCAGAAGCCTGATCGCCAATCCCGATATTCTGCTGATGGATGAACCCTTTGGCGCACTCGACATCAACACCCGCCTACAGATGCAAGACCTACTGACCGAAATCTGGCACCGCATCCACCCTACCATCATCTTCGTTACGCACGATATTCCAGAAGCCGTTTACCTCGCAGACGATATTTACATGATGAAACCAGCGCCAAGCCGGTTTACGGAGCACGTTAAAGTAGATCTCCCCCTACAGAGAAGCCGGGAGACCAAACGGACGGATCGCTACATTGAGTTGGTTCGGCTGGTAGAGGATAAAATGATTGCGATAACGGGTGGGCAAGAACAGTAGGAGGTAGGCTAAAACCTCTAACGGAAAAGCCAAACCCCAAAGCGAAACCCGCCCGAAAGCTCCAACACGGAGCGACTACCTTCCGCCCTATTCTCGTTCAGGAAGAGGCCTGCGTCAGGATAAAAACCGAAGGGGACACTGCGGAGATTGACTCGGTCCACATAATCCCATTTCACGAGGGCGATGCCCGCTCCCAAATAAGCGTCAAAAGTAAACCAGTCGCCCGCCAGGAGCTGAACACCGACTTTCGGGATGACGGAAACGCGACTGCGCTGCCGCCGCGCAGCGTCTACCCCCACCGGGCCAAGCTCCTCAGAACGGAATCCACCGGAAAACTGCTCGCTCGTAAGAGTGTAGGGTACTTCCAGGCCAACGTAGAACTCCGGCAGTACCGTCGATAGGGAGTAGCGAACTTCGGGGCGAACGCCCACAAAACGATAGTCATTGTTTTCGTCGGGTTCCGCAATAACATTACGAATACCATCATTACCGTACTCTGCATCCAGGATTAGGCTAAAGCGTTCCATCTTGTATTGCATGCCGAGCCGGAGACGCGGGTATCGCGTCGTAATGCTAAACGGCATGAGATGAACACCAAAGCCCCGGAACGCTGTTTCGGTTCCGGGGTCTTTTTCAATGGGTACCTCCTGTGCCCACAGGCCAGGAAGAACGATAAACAGCAATAATAGGGTGAGGGTAAATCTCATGGCGACAAGTGGTCTTGTTTTTCTAACGAAAAACCAGGCAGAAATGTCCATTCCCTGCTCTTAAAAAAACACGGCATCCTGCGTATGCGCCCTCTGAAAACGCTAGTTTAGCGAATAACAAGGCTCCGTAAGCCTTCCGCTACCCCGTCCTCCTTATTCGTTGCTACTACCCTGTCTGCTACCGCCAAAACCGCCGCTTTAGCATTAGCGACGGCCACTCCCACACCTACGGCTTCAAGCATTTCGACGTCATTAAAGTTGTCGCCAAAAGCGATACAATCCGTCAGGGCAAAATCCGGATAGCTGTTCGCGAGTAACATTTCGATACCCGTTAGTTTGGAGATTCGTTTACTGGCAATCTCCAGGTAGGTGTCCTTGGAACGATATAGGTGAAGTTCGCTACCGAACTTTTTTTCCAGCTGCTCTACCAGGCCATCAAGCTCCGCAGACTCTCCCATCACCATTACTTTGTGAGCGCTGATGTTCCGGCCAGACCAATCGTTGATCGTCTCCGCCACTTCCCGCACGGTGGGCGTAACCTTCGTATTATTCTCTTCTCGTAATGCGTAAAAATCCATGGCCTCTACGTACCATTCATGGCCGTGAAAGAGCTGAACCGACAGGCTCGTCCCTGACTGTAATCCATCTACTACTTGCACGATTCGCAGCGGTATTTCTTCGGAGTGAATCGGCTGCCCGTCCACCAGCACCCAGCCACCGTTATAGGCGATCAACGGCAAGCCGGAGATCCGAAGATCATCCTGAATATGCGTCATGGCTGCCGGCATCCGGGAGGAGATGAGAATGAAGGGCACCCCGTCTTCGGTAATTCGCAGGACTTCTTTCTTCAGCGCAGGAGAAACCTCACGGTCTTTATTGAGGAGGGTTCCGTCGATATCAGAAAAGGCAATTTTCATAGTCACGTAGTGGTGTAGAGAGGTAGCTCTGTTGGCTACCACAATTTGGGGGGCAGCAAAACTACAGAAGAGAAACCACGACTAAGGCTAAACTACCAGACTATTTGGCATCTTATCTCACCATAACTCGCCGCGTCCAGCCCGATCCACCGTCTGCCGTCATCCCTTGTACGAGGTAAATTCCTGCAGGTAATACGGGGAGTTCAATGCGCTGTAGGCCTCCATCACCCGTTAATTGCCTTTTGGCGAGACGTTGCCCGGCGGCATTGATGATCAACACTTCCTGAGTGCCAGCGGCACCGCTGATGGAGATGGGCTCCCCGGAAGCAACAGGGTTGGGGAACAAGCGAACTTCTTCGCTGCTTATAGGCTGAATAGCGGAAATAGCTTCTAAGCCAACTGGGCTACGTGGGGCAAGTATTTCGCCTACCCTCCAGGGATCATTGGCGCGTTCGGCAGCGGGTGCTTCAGCGGATGCCAAATCGCTGCTCATTTCCGGAACGGCCTGGCCCCATGGCCAGGGGATGAAGAAGAATGGGCGGAGCATAACGCTAATGTCCTCCACCTCTCCCCAATTGCCACCACAAGACGATGCATACCCGCCATAGCTCATCACTACACGAATACGGCTCATGCCCCAGAAGGTGCCAGGAGAGTTGAAAGTAAAGGCATTCGCCCCCGTGCCGTTCCACTGATGCAATAGCTCTCCAGAGTCGGTAAAGTCGCCGTCGCCATTCTTATCGAGGTAAACGCGCCAGTAGAGGCGGTATACGGAACTCCCCTGAAAGCCAGGTGTATAATTTAAGGTATAAGAGCTGCCGTGGTAAAGCGTAATGGTGGGCTGATTATAGTGCCAGCGGTAGCCGCCATCGTTGCCGGTGGGGAATTGGCTACCCGAGAGACCAAATCCTACCTGACGGATGTGCTCGTAGCCGGAGTTGAGGTCATTGTTACAGTAGTTTTGGGGTTCTCCATCTAAGACACGAACAACACTTTCGCAGGAAACGCTTTCTCCGGAAACGTGATTAAAGCCTACACTGTACTCGGATTCTCCATAGCCATCAGTATCGGGATATACCACTACTACATTACTCACTCCGCAATAATCCGAAATAGTGTATAGGTCTTGCAGGCTAATATTAAATTCTTGATCTGGGTGAACGATATAGTAGTTGCGATCATGACACTCCAGTACCGGAGGAACCTTGTCTTCAACGGTAATTTGAGCCCAGCAGGCGTTAGAACCGTTCCGGTTGCTTGCCGTCATGACTATAGTATGGGTGCCAAGGCCCAGCAACCTGCTGGATACTGACAGGCTCACCGCCGTACCGCGGGGATCATAGGACCCTGCATCGATCCAATCTGCTTGAGGAACTAATTCACATTCTCCGTCAGGAAGAGTGGCAAAAACATGGGAATTACAAATAGCTACTGGCTGGGCGGTCAGGAAAGCAGATAACGCGAGAAAGCAAATCAGGTAGCAGTATTTCATAGCAGTGTATTTGCTGCTTTATGCCGGGAAGATTTTGATCGTTACACGTCAGTGCTCTTTTTGTCACTTTAGGGGGCTCAGAGGGGCGCGCGGACGCAGGTGCAGGGGGGAGGTAAAGGAGCAAGGAGTGTTCAGCTACCCGCTTCTTGCTCCTAAATACCTTTCTTTGCACCCGCGCACCGCGCCCAAATAAGCCATCAACCACCACACTATGTCGATCAAAGTCCACTCTGAAATTGCTCCTCTTCGCCGCGTGCTCGTTCACCGTCCGGATGCGGGCACTGCCACCATCACGCCACAACGAGCTGAAGAACTCCTCTTCGATGACATCGTTTACCTGCCCCAAATGCAGAAAGAGCACGATGTCTTCACGACACTGCTCCGTCGTTTTCTAGGTAAAGACGGCGTATTGGAGATGGCGGATCTACTCGCCGAAGCCATCGCCGCTAACGACGAAGCCACCCGGGAGAGCATGGAAATGATCGTTAGCTGGGAGGAACTCCCGGATTTTTATGTCGACAAACTCCTCGCTCTTTCCCCCAGCGAACTGGCCGATGTGCTCATTACGGGCGACTTCAAGCAGGATCAGCGTAGACTTTTCGACCCCATCCCCAACTTCATCTTCACCCGCGACATCGCCGTCACGATCAACGATCACTTGCTGATTACGAAGGCGGCGAAAACCGCTCGGAGCCGGGAGAATTTCATCATCCGGCTGGTTGTCTGGTCGCACCCCATGTTTCAAGACTTACAGCAGTCGGGCCGGGTTATCAACCTGAACAAGGTCGACGATTTTCCGCCCAGTCGCCTCGCCGAAAAGGTGAGTATTGAAGGTGGAGACGTAATGCTACTTAACGAAGACTATCTGCTCATCGGCGAAAGCGAGCGTTCCAGCAGCTACTCCGTTCGGGCGCTGGCGGACGAATTGTTCCGCCGGGGCGTTGTCAAGAACGTCGTCAAGGTCAGTGTTCCCGCTGAGCGAAGCTTTATGCACCTGGATACGATCTTTACACAGATTGATGAGCACGACTTCGTTTGCTACGCCCCCATTATTTGCGAAGGCGGTCGCCCTTCGGGCGTTGAGGTCTGGCGAGCTGACGGCGAAACGGCCGCCTACTCCAGCCTCAAAGAATGTATTCTGGCGGAGATCGACCCCGTGGCCCGTTTCATCCCCTCCGGCGGTGGCCAAAGCCCCTTCCAGGAGCGCGAACAATGGACGGACGGGTGTAACCTCGTTGCGCTTCGCCCTGGCCTGGCCGTTACTTATGATCGTAACCCCGTTACGGCCGAGACCCTGAAAAAGGCGGGCTATGACATCATCGGTGCCCGTGAGCTCACGGACCAGATCGACAATCATGGTCTTAATCCTGACACCGTCCGAAAAACAATCGTCACCCTGCCCAGCGGGGAGTTGAGCCGGGGGCGAGGAGGATCGCATTGTATGACTTGCCCGGTGGAGAGGGGATAGGCGAAAAGCTTGCTGCGCTCGCTTTTCTTTTAGACGCGCTGCGCGGCTATTCGACACAAAGGGAACATAGGCACAAAGGACACAGAGAAAGCGGGAGAGATGGTCGGTAGCTAATGGCGTCCGGTAGTGAAAACAAAGGCTAAGAAAATTGTCTTGGGCCGCTGCGCGGCTTTTCGACA
>CALIGP010000381.1 GCA_938021455.1 uncultured Lewinella sp.
GGTGATTCCGGAGCAACCTTTAGTTTCTCGGAGAAGTATGGTTTCGTCGGAATGGATTACGACAACCTCCATGGCAGCCAATTTCAATTCAGTTTAGTCCGCATAGATTCCACCGGAGTAGCCCAGTAGTACTTTTGGCAACCCATGGTACAAACACGTATCCATTCCTACCGGATAAGCTGCTCAATACTACTTTTCTACTATTGAGCTAATTTTCACCCCTTTTAAGACTAAATTTCCACTCTCTGGTGCATAGACACCGGTACTTTTGCTTTAGTTAATCCAGTAGGTAGATGGCGGTAGTTCTCGTTGAACAACACAAGCAACAACTCTCTTATTTACGGATTGGCTTAACCAACCAAATGAATTACTAAATAGTAGACTATGTCATTTTACACGAAATTTTTCCTCCTGACTATTCTTTTTGCCTTCACCCTCACCCCGGTTCAAGCTGCATTTGTGGCTCTTCCGGTAGCCCAGGAGGTGGAAAGCGAATCTCCACAATTAGAACGCGCCTACGTTGAGCAGCAGCTGGGCCGGAAGCTAAAATTCAAGGAACGTATTGCCCTTTCCATTGTGCGAGGGAAAGCCAAGCGACAGAACCGCCGAGCCGCTAAAATCGCAGCTGGTGAAAAGCCCGTAGACGGTTATGCTGTAGCTAGTTTGGTTTGTGGCATTCTCGCTTTTTTTACCGTGATTACCGGGGTGGCAGCCATTGTGTTGGGGATAATAGCACTGGGAAGGTTCAAGCGCGACCCGCAGTTTCGTACTGGAAAAGGAATGGCGATTGCTGGTATCATTACCGGCAGTCTTGTTATTATTGGTTTTTTAGCGCTGATTGCCTTTTTTGGAGCTTTTATGGGAAGTTAAACTCACTGCTGGTATAGACTGATCCGACAAGCCTTTGGCCCATTACTGCTCGTTGGAACGTGGGTAGAAGAGACGAAGTGTCTATCGGATCAGTCTCATGCGAATAGGTAATCCTGGATTTAATGACGCACACGTTTGGGAAGCCAGACCGGTTCCCGCTAGGTCGTTTATATTTACGACCTTGTCCAAAACGAAATAGCATGCACTTTTCCAGCAGAGTTCTTCTCTTTTTCTGTGTCCTTTTGTGCACTACCTCTACGGTTGATGCGGCATTTTTTTCTCCACCAGTGGAAGCTCAGCAAGTCAAGCAGTTCCAGGAACTGGAGCGTGCTAATGTTGAGCAAAAACTAGGGCGAAAACTGACGTTCAAAGAGCGTTTAGGCCTTTCCATTGTTCGGGGAAAAGCCAAACGGCAAGCCCGGAGAGGCGCCAAAATTGCTGCCGGAGGCAGCCCCGTGGATGGCTATGCCGTGGCTAGTCTGGTCTGTGGGATCCTAGGCTTATTTACGCTTTTTACGGCCATTCCCGCACTTGTTTTGGGCATTATTTCCTTAGGCCGTTTTAAACGGGACCCCCAATATAGAAGTGGCAAAGGGATGGCCATTGCGGGCGTAGTGCTTGGGGGGCTGGTCCTTTTTGCTGTACTGCTAATCATTGGTATTGTTGCCGCTACCTGGGGTAGAGAATAAGCCAGCATGAAGCAGGTACTCGTTCATCGATCGGCTTTTATTCGCCCAAGCTACTTCCATCTAATTTAAAATCGCGGTACTTAACTTCGACGCACAAAATAACACTATGCGATCTTTTTTACTCATCCAGCTATTCCTCATTTCGACAGTCACATTTGCGCAACAAGACGTCTTTCAGCGTCTTTCATTTCCAGATAACGGTAGGGTGGGAGAGTTGGTCTCTCCGGCAGAATTCCTTGGTTACGAGCTGGGAGAGCGTTTTACGGAATACGCTCGCTCGGTAGAGTACTTTCATTTGCTGGCGAAGAATAGCCCCCGGATAGAAATTGAGAAATACGGGGAGACGTACGAGAAGCGTCCATTATTGATGCTAACCGTAAGCGATGAGGCTAATATGGCGAAGATCAACCAGATCCGATTAAATCAGCTGGCCCTGGTGAATGCAGCGAAGGAGGCGCGGGCGCAGGTGCAGAGTTTGGTGGAGGGCCAACCGGTGATCAACTCATACAGTTACAACATCCACGGTAACGAAGCCTCTTCGACGGAAGCCGCGATGCAGGTAGCTTACGAGCTGGCGACGACCAAAGACGCGACCCTCCTGGCCGCCCTCAGAGAAACGGTCAACCTTATGTTCATCTGTATCAACCCGGACGGCCGCGACCGCTACGTCTACTGGGCCAACTCCGTCGCCCGTAACACCGGCGGACAGGAGCCCCGGGACCTGCAGCACTACGCTCCGTGGCCAAACGGCCGTACGAACCACTACTGGTTCGACCTGAACCGAGACTGGGTATGGGGCGTCCACCCCGAAAGCCGTGGCCACACCACCGCTTACCAAAAATGGATGCCACAGGTACACACCGATTATCATGAGCAGGGCTATGACGCCAACTACTTCACCGTGCCCGGCACTACGCCCCGGAATTTGCTCCTACCGGATGCCTACGAGACCTGGGCGGACACCTTCGGTCGGGCCAACATCACCGAGTTCAATAAAAAGGGGCTTAGCTACTTCACCCGCGATCGCTTCGATTTCTACTACCCGAGCTACGGCTCCAGCTACCCGACCGTGATGGGGGCCATCGGGATGTTGACAGAGCAGGGGGGAATCGGCGCGCACCGCGCCGTGGAAACGGAGGATGGTTACGTGTTGACCCTTCGCCAGCGGGTATATGACCACTTCACCACCAGCCTGGCCCAGGTCAAAGCCTCCGCCCGCAACCGCAAAGCCCTGATCAACTACAGCGTTGATGCCTGGAATCCGCTCAACAGTAAAGCCTCGGCTACTGCCTATCTGATCGAGAATGATGGGAGCGAGTACTTCAATGACGTCCTGAAAATGCTCTTGCTTAACGGCGTGGAAGTGGAGCGGACAACGGAGGCCTTCACTGCTTCCGCAACCAATTTCCGTACCCGCGTCAGCGCCCAAAAACAGTATGCCTCCGGCAGTCTCATCGTTGCTACGGAGCAACCGCGCCACCTTTTCGTCAACAGTATTCTGAGTAATGACCTACAGATCGAAGACAGCGTGATGTACGATATGTCGACTTGGTCAGCGCCGCTGGCCTACAACCTGGAAGCTTACTCCTTTAATCGCCCCGTGCAGGTGGATACCGAGCTGATAACGGAGGTAGAGGAGAGCGGCATGGTCGTTCCCGTTGGTGGAAACGGTAAGGCCTACGCCTACGTGATCGATTGGAGTCAGCGCAACGCCCCCCGCGCCCTGGCCAAACTCTGGAAGGCTGGCTACCGCGTCCGCGCCTCCAACGAAGGCTTTGGCGCTGATGATGGATCTGAATTCGGGGCGGGTAGCCTCATTGTGCTTGCTGGCCGTAATCTGGACCGCGAAAAGGGTATGGAAACCGACATGCGCCGTCTGGCTAACGCCGAAAAAATTAATATTCACCGCTTTACTACCGGGCGGATGAAGGACGGCAATGACCTGGCCAGTACGCGTAATTTCCCCGTCAAGCAACCCCGCGTTGCCATGCTCGTGGAACCACCCTTCAATGTCTACACCAGCGGACAGGTCTACTTCCTCTTCGACTGGGAAACCGAACTTCCCGTCGAACGCATCCGCGTTTCTACGCTAGCGCAAACCGATATACCCAAATTCGGCTCTCGCTACGGAATGGCCAACCTAAATGACTATAATGTTCTGATCCTACCCGACGCCAGAAACTTGGAAAAGGTCTTCGGCCAAAGTGGACAAGCTCACCTAAAGCGCTGGCTCTCCGAAGGCGGAACGCTGGTTAGCATTGGCTCCAGTGCCGAGTTCTTCACTAAACGTAGTGGCTTCCTTAAGCAGCAGGAAATCATCTCTCCGGACCGGGATACCTCCGAGAAATCCAAACTCCTCTCTTACAACGAACGGACTGATTACTTTGGAAAGCAGCGTATCCCAGGTTCTGCCCTGAACGCCACCATCGACGTTACCCATCCCCTTGCCTTCGGCATGAAGCCGGAGGTTTACACCCTGAAATTCGGTTCTAACTCTCTCAAGCCTGATGCAGGCCTGCAAACCGTTGGCCGCTACGCCACCGACGCGAGCGAATTGCTCGCCTCCGGCTACGCCTCCCCGAAAAACCTGGAATCACTAGCCGGAAACACCTGGGCAGGTGTCCGCCCCTACGGCAGTGGCCGCATTGTCTACTTCTTGGACAACCCTCACTACCGGATGTTCTGGCGCGGGCCCAGCCGGATGATGCAGAATGCGGTGATGATTGTGCCGGGGATGTAGTTGGGGTGAGGAGCAGGAGCTCCTCACCCCAATAATTACTTTGCTTTAATCCCACACCCAATCGCCTTCACTTCAGCGGGGCTTGGATCTTCGCCTTTTTCCAGGGCAGCGACGGCCATTTCCACGTAAGCTTCCGTCACGTCTTCAGCGTCTTGCGGGCTATCATCGATGGCACCGTGGTAGCGGAGCACCCGATCGGCATCGAGCAGATAGACTTCTGGCGTCTTGCTGGCGCCGTACTGCGGATAAACGCTTTGATCGGAATCGATCACGTAGGCGAAGCCAAAGCCACGATCAGCGGCTCTTTCTTTCATAGCCTCCAGGTTGTCGCCGGGCTTGAGCTCAACGTCGTTGGGCTGGATGGCGATTAACGGGTAGCCCATTTTGCTTAGCTTTTCATGCAGCGCCACCAGGCGGGGCTCATACATCTTGGCGTAGGGGCAGGTGTTGCAGGTAAAGGTGACCGCATAACCTTTTGGCTTTTCGCCGTTGGCGTCCATCATGGTGGCCAGGCTGTGCATCTCCCCGTCGATGCCTTCAAGTTTGAAGTCAGGAGCAACGTCACCGATTTGTAGACCGGCCATGGGCTCTGAGGCCATTTTTGGCGCAGCCGCAGGTGCGGTGTTTTGTTCGACTTCAGCAGAGGCTACCTCCGCGGTGTTCGCTTGCCCGCAAGCGGTAAGGATGACCAGCAGGGCGAGGGGGAAGAGGTTAAGAATAATTCTCATTGGTTGGATTGATTTTGTGCTTTAACGGATGGCGTCTACGCTGGATTTTAATTCTGCGTAGGAATTATACTTTTCGGCGTGAAAAACCCGCTTATCGCCGCGATAGATCATCGTTACGGGAATGGCGCCACTCCATTCGGGGTCTACCCGATCTATCCAGTTGTTGTACTTGCTGTCGGCAAGGGCGATTACCGGAGGAAGATCAGGGCGGGCGGCGACGAACTTCTTTAGCTTGGTCTCAATGTCTTTCTTGAAGTCGAGGCTAACGGCAATAACCTCCGTGTCGGGGCCAGCCTCCTTCGCTAGCTGCTCGAAGTAGGGCATCTCCTCCACGCAGGGTTTACACCAGGTCGCCCAGAAATTGATGACGTAGGTTTTGTCGTCATTTTGGTTGAAGAGTGGAGCGACATCATCGAAAGAATCATAAACGGGGTAGGAGAGTCCTTCCGAATTGGGTTGGAGCAGGGCGGTTATGGCCGATGGCGTGGCTTCAGGGGTGGAAGCTTGGCAGGCGATGAAAAGGAGGGGGAGGAGGTAGAGGAAAATGCGCATGGGAAGAAATTAGAAAAAAATGGAGATGCCAAAATAGGGAATGTCAAAGTTATTGTCTTCTTTGGTTGAGACGCTATGCGTCGAAATAAAGCCCATGTCGACGCATAGCGTCTCAACCATCGGCGGCAAGTAGCGATCTTTCAATTCCCCCTCCGCGTTACCCTAAAAATCAAAACCTTATGGAACTCACCCGCCCCAACCTTCTACAATCTCAATCCTACATCAACGGCAAATGGTGTTATGCTGCTGACGGCAAAACCTTCGCCGTCAGCAATCCTTATGACGGAAGTTTGATCGGCAGGGTGGCGGACATGGGAGGCGAAGAAACCAAAGAGGCCATCGAGGCTGCGGCGCAAGCACTGCCTTCCTGGAGTAAGCTTACGGCGGTGGAGAGGTCTTCCATTCTACGTCGCTGGTATGAGCTGATCATGGAGAACGTGTACGATCTGGCTATGATTCTTACCACCGAGCAAGGAAAACCGCTGGAAGAGGCGAAGGGGGAGGTTCGCTACGGGGCCTCCTTCATCGAGTGGTTTGCGGAGGAAGGGAAACGGGCTTACGGAGACGTTATTCCTGGGCACGGTGCTGACACACGTATTACTGTCGTC
>CALIGP010000382.1 GCA_938021455.1 uncultured Lewinella sp.
AAAATCTTATTTATTTCAATCGCGGCCGAATCCTCGTTCGTGACATGGAAACGCTGCGTGCCAGCGCAGCATAATATGTCTTGTCAGAAGGCTAGTGATTGTGTTTTTTTTGTTTTAGTGTCTCTCTCATATTTGTAAATATTCCCATTTACCGAAATTAAGGACGTAACGTCCTTTTCGCCCTACGATTAAGTTCGTAGGGCATTTTTTATGCTTCTTCCGGAGCTTACAGACCACAAAATGGAGGCTCAAGGCGTTATTCAATCATTACTCCTACTGCTTATGTTGATTTCTCGTTGTGTTCTTTTTTGTTGGTTGGCCGTTCTGTTGACTTCCTGCTATTCCTTTCGGGGTATCTCTATTCCAGAAGGGGTAGAAACAGCTTATGTCCCTAATTTTACCGACAATGCGGTAGGAGCACCGCCCACGCTTTACCTCGATTTGACGGAGAGCCTGCGCAATAAGGTGCGGGACGAAGCCCGACTGACCATTACCGAAACGGCTCCCGATCTGGAACTGACCGGCACTTTGGTCGATTTTCGGGTATCCGCTGAAGGCGCAAGACCAGGTGATCAAACAGCGGCCTTTTCCGCACTCAATAGACTCACGGTTGTCGTCGCCATCGAGTTCAAGAATCTTCAGAACCCCGATGAAGAAGGGTGGAAGCAAAATTTTTCAGAATTTTTTGACTTCGAGTCTACCGCAACACTGGCCTCTGTCCAGGACGAAGCGCTGGAGGAAATTACCAAGAACCTCAACGAGAAAATCTTTAATAAGGCGTTCGCAGAAGAGTGGTAGTTTAGTCTGTTAGTTCGTTGGTCTGTTAGGGCTACCGCATTTTGGAGGCGGCAAAGTGTTGTCAGACGGGCGAGCTTAAGCAGGAGCTTTGATGGAATATAAAACACAGGTTTTCAGGTCAGGGAGATGCGCCAGAGCAGGATGGTCGAAGGTGCTGTCATAGGCCATCCCAATTTTTTCCATAACGCGGGTAGAGGGGGTGTTTTGCTGGACGGCTACCGCGACTAATTTTGGAAGTTTCAGCTCGTTAAAGGCAAAATCGAGGCAAGCTTTAGCGCCCTCGGTGGCTAGCCCCTGGCCCCAAACGTCTGGATGTAGTCGCCAGCCAATATCAACACAGGGGGTGAAATGGGCGTCATAATCTTGGTAGGAGATACCGATGAAACCGATGAGTCGCCCGGTTTCTTTTAACTCGGCGGCGAAGTAGCAGTAGCCACGTTCTTGCTGTTGGAGGTGCTGGCGGCCAATGAATGCTTTGGTCTGTTCTTCGGTTTGAGTGGAAGGGAAAAATTCCATTACCCGGGCATCAGCGTTGATCTCGGCCATAGCCTTGAGGTCGGTTTTTTGCCAGGGGCGGAGGAGGAGACGGGGCGTAGTGATCATTGGGTGTTTCGATTAAATATTAGCTTTCCAACTATCCATATCCGCCAATTCTCCGAGTTCATGGCAAGAACCTTCTTCGTGATCAAAATAGAAAACGATAGTACCGGCTTCAAAAAGGCTGTCTTTTTGTAGCGGAAGTCCTAGGTGATCACCACATCCATTTCCGGCAAAGGCGATGGCCCCAATGGCTTCGGCTTCTTTCCAGTCAGCATCTTCCAAGGTAAAGATATGCTTGATTTTTTCCCATTCCCAACCGTTGAGATCAGGTTGTAGGCGGTAGGTTTCTTTAAAGGATTCGGGCAGTACCAACTGTAGTCGTCTGGAGAGTTCCGTAAACTCATCGTCGCCAAATGCTTCTTCATGGATGGAAAATTTTTTCGCTAACCGTGCTTCACTTCGGTCATAGAGTTGCTTTATTTCAGGAGCGTAAGAATAGGTAACTGCCCTAACTTCTTCCTGAAGATTGGCGTACTGCTTGACTTTTTGCTGATAAATGCCCGGATCCATCTGGATGGGAGGAAGGTTCAGTTCGTAAAAACTTACCGCAGCGGGGAAGTGTCTTTGTAGTGCATCCCGTAGCGGTTCACTGATGACGATCTCATCTTTGTAGGTGTAGAGATCAAGGCTGGTGGCGAGCGAGAAATGTTCGGTTACGATCTCTGGTGCCCGCCAATCGTTGGTTGGGTCGTTACTTATTTCTTCTTGTAGTTTCTTGATCGCTGTATACGACGTCAAAGGGGGAAGTTTGGTTACCGTCACAGGTCTTCGAAATCCGTCGTGGCCCACGGCCATTTTGCTCAGTCCTTTGATGGGGATAGGGTAGGCTAACTGCTTTCTTAAGGTATCGTGTTCCAGTTGTAGCAAATAATAGGGAGTCTCAATTTTGTCGATCCTATAAGGTTTTAAAGCGACGAGATGAAAGCGGTGTACGGGCAATTGAAAATGACTCAGTACATCTTTTACGGATTGGGAAACAAGAATGATGGGGACGCCATATTTTCGCTCCGTCCGTTGGACGTGGGCCAGGCGGTCTTTCCCTTCGTGTAACCATGCTTTTACCATCGGCTTGGGCTCTGGCTTTTCTTTAGAATCGACCTCAACCTGGAGGGGGAGTTTAAACTGCGGTTGATAGGAATAGGTCAGCCCTATGTCGTCGGTTTGCAGCGCTTTCCAGCCGTAATATCGTTGGTTGTCGTCTTTGACAAAGGCTAGGGGAGTGGGTGTTTCAGGAGTAGGGGCAGATGGCGCGGAAACTTCGGCAGGCTCAGCGGGGTCCGCAGGTGCAATGTCCCCCACCTGGCGCGCTGCGCCAGCCCCCGGTGGGGGAGTTGGAGGAGCGGGGGAGGGCGGCGGAAACGAAGGCTCCTCCGGGCTTAACCAACCAAATAAGCGATCAAAAAAAGACTTTTTCATAGGTTGTTTTCAAAAAAAGAGGTAATCATTAGTTAATCATAAAAACGAAAAAGTAACTGAGTATTCCAAACAGGCCCAGCAGAAATCCGATGGGTGCCTGGATAACGCGAATACCGACCTTCAAGACTTTGTCCATAATCCCATGAAAGCCGGTGACGGAGGCCAAATACATGGGCAAAATTTTCCCTTCGCCGCCAGCTTCAATTTTGGCTTCTTCCAAATTGATTTTGTCGAAACGGAAGAGGTTGGTCATCACCGTCAAGACTCGCTTCACCAGGCGGCTAACCAAGCCGCCAATGATCGGGACTTTCATTCCGATAATATCTCCCGCCACGGGGATGGTAATCAGGTGCATCGTCCCGAGAAAGAGTAATTGAAGGACCTCCTTCCG
>CALIGP010000383.1 GCA_938021455.1 uncultured Lewinella sp.
TCAGTGGGCACGGCCTCCCCGGCGCCGTCCTTCCCGTCGATTACGATGGTTACACCAACCGGCTGGAGCATTACCAGTTAAGAGATCAGCTGCTCGCCAGCCGCGCCAAGCACAAGCTGGTCATTGCTGATGCTTGTCATAGCGGAAGCCTTGGTGGTCGTGCCAGCTCACAAGACATCGCCTTCGCCGGTAAGAGTGGCGGCGGCGGTGCGGATGCCGCCCTAAATGCCTACTACAATGCGTTGAACAACGCCCAGGCTTCTACGGCGCTGTTACTGTCTAGCAAAGGCGAAGAGATCAGCCTCGAAGATGGCGGCTTGCGCAGTGGCATCTTCAGCCACTTCCTTATCCGTGGTATGAAGGGAGAGGCCGACGATAACGGCGATCAACTCGTCTCCATTCAGGAACTCTTCAGCTTCGTTCACCGAGAAGTACGTCGCTACACCGGTAACATCCAGACGCCGACCCTCACGGGCACTTACGATGATCTGATGCCGGTGTCAGTGATTCGGGGAAAACGATAGGGAATAGGTCCGAAAGTACTACGGTTTTTAGCCACAAAACGCGAAGCGTTTTCATGAGCCCCTCTCCGCCGAGCCGGAGGCGAGGCCTGGCGGAGAGGGGTTGGGGAGAGGTCGAAAAGCGCCTTGTCTCGTTTAGGTCAAACGTAACACCTTAGGGCCTGCCTCTACGTTTTCGTTAGTGCCTACTGCACCGACATCCGCTCTCCGTTCAACTCCCAAACGAAAGCATCTTCTGAAAATAACCGGCGTATGCGGTTAAGGGCACTAAATCGCTCTTCCTCCGTCTGGTATTCCAGGCGGATACCGACGCGAGTGTAGCGTCCGTCGGGCGTTGAGAAGGCATCATAGCCTGCTGCTTTGATGCGGGCAATGTTCTTTTCCACATTCCGGCTGCTACCGTACAATCCGGTGGCGATTAGGGCAACGTTGCTGCTGGTCGTCGCTGGTCGGCTAGGGGGAGCCGTCGTAGTGGTGCGGTCAGCATTGGTATTGGGTTCAGTTTGCTGATAGCTCCGGTCGGGCTTGTCTTCGCTGTCCGTTTGCCGTAGGCGCGGAGGTTCTTCCGGGACGACCCGTCCGGCATCTACCGGAGGTAATGGTTTCCGGATGATGGGGGGCTGCGGCTCTGGCCCTTCGTCTACCTGAACGATTGGGGTAGGCTCGTCATTCAGGGCCGAAGCGATGGTGGTGCCCAGTAAATAGAGCAGGCATAACAAGGCAATGGAGCCCAGAAAGGCCGCTACGTACCAGAGGATTTTACGTAATTCTGGATCATAGAGAATGCCTCCGGGAGTTTTCTTTTGCGGCGAGGACGCAGGTGCAGCGCCCGTTGAAGCAGCAAGGGGAGTCCCTAGCATGGGGTCTGCCGCAGCGGCTCTTTTCTCCGTCCGGGCGATGGGGCGAATGTCTACCGCAGGTAAACCGAAAGAAGCCTTACTAAAATTGTCCCCTCCGGCCGTGAAGCGCAGTTGCCCGTCGAAATGACGGAATAGTCGGCCGATACCTTCTAGGGTTACCGAGCGTCCCGCATCGAGGTTTTCCTTCGTTTGTTCCAGGAAGGCGGTCAATTCAGCCTGTGCCGCCGCGCGGTCCAGCGCCGTAGACTCGGTAAGACCACGAAGGACACGGCCGTCGTCCAGCACTAGGTTAGCATTGAAGTTTACCTGTTCGGATGGCGGAGTCGCCTTGCCCTCAATCGGACTGATCAGCGCCGGCTGCGGCCTTAGCCGCAGGGTGCCGATGCCTGGCAGACAGACCTGGTCTTCCTCCATGAGGATGCCCCGTATGATGTCGGTTATTTGCTTGGACATAGTTACAAAGATAGGCTGTCTGGTTTTTATATTATTTGCTGCTGTAGCATCGGCTTTAGCCGATCGCTAGTAAGGTGTGCAAATACCAACCCATCCCGCAGTACTTTTATCCCGTCCTCCTTTCTATAGTACCCTCGGCCACGAGAAGTGAAAGTTATTGAGACAATACTTCACCGAATCGAAGGCTCGGTTACTACAGGCCCGGGTTTTAGGTAATAAGCTTGGTCATTCACCGAAAATTTCAAAAATCACCTGTAGTAACCGAGTCCACTATAAACGAACTACCAACTAATGAGAAACTTTCTTTTCGTTCTCCTGCTTTTTCTCCTTATCTCCGTCAACCATCTCTCTGCCCAGTTCACCGAAAGTGGATTCGTCATGGGCTCCGATACTATCTTTTATCTCCTCAACGTACCCGAAGGCTTCAACGACAATGACGAAAAATGGCCGCTGGTCCTGTTTCTCCACGGCGGCGGAGAGGGCGGTCATGACCTGGAGAAAGTCAAGAAAAACGGACTGCCCAAGCACATTGCCGAAGGCCAGCAGTTTCCCTTCATCACTCTTGCTCCACAGAACCGATTTACGCGTGGGTTCTGGGATAATGTCGCCCTGAGCCAGCTGCTTGATCACTTCATGCTAAGCCCTCGGATAGATCAAGACCGCGTCTACCTCACCGGTCTTAGCCGTGGCGGCTTCGCCGCCTGGATGCTGGCGATGCATGAGCCGGAGCGCTTTGCGGCCCTGGCGCCCGTTTGTGGCGCCGTTCCCCGCAGCTACGATATCTGGATCCCCGAAAACCTCCCCATCTGGGCCTTCCACGGTACGGACGATGATCTCATCCATCCCTCCGAATCCGTCGATATGATCGAGAACCTTCGCCGGAAAAAAATGAACCCAAAGCCCAAACTGACGCTTTACGAAGGGGTAGGTCATAACGCCTGGGAGAAAGCTTATGCTGATCCTGAGCTGTACAAATGGATGCTCGCCCAGAAACGCCCAAAGCCGGAATAATGAAGCAGAACCTAAAGCTACTCCCCGCACTGCTCCTGATTCTTGCTTTGCTCCCTGCGTGCAGCGGCAAAAAACAGTCCTACACCGTCAACTGGTTCCTCCGCCTTGAATACTCGGCCGCAGGAGACGACTACCACCTGATGGCCGGGCAAAAGCCCATCCTCCCTTCCGTAGAAGAAGCTATCTGGAACGGCGATTCCCTCGTCGTTAAAGCCGGAGCAGTCTGCTATTACCTCGACATGGCCCGCGCTATTGACTACCATTCTACGGACGATATGTCCGTCATCCATTGTACCTCCTTTGAGCACTACGTGAAGGTGGGGGGGCATGGGTGGCCGCCTTGAGAGACGGGCTTTGGGTAAAGGGACTAATTCTTGCCCGAGAAAATACTTCTTGATGGCTTTGGGTGGTCATGTTAAAACCTGTGTGTGGTGGTGGCTTTCTTGAACGAAGAACCATGCTGGACTATACAAGTTTTTCCAAGAAAATGACTTTGGTAAGTTCTCATTCCCCCATATATGCCTCAGGAAAAGGATCATATTGATAAAAAAGACAGACCAGATTAAACCTTTGCTGACTTGAGTAGTCAAGAAAGAAAAAGATGAATAAAATTGTTATAATAACATTGTTCTTGACGACTAGTTTCTTGACGGCACAAGTAACGACTCAATGGGCCCCAGATGGTTTTGTGAAAATTGAGAATGGTCTGGCAGGCTTGAGTTCAAACATTGAAAGTGGAGATATTTTCGGCCAAGACCACGATCAATTAGGAGACGTAAATGGAGACGGTATAATAGATATAGTTGTTGGGTCTCGTACGGCTGATGATGGAGGAACAAATAATGGAGCAGTGCACATTCTCTTTATGAATAATGATGGCACGGTAGCGTCCAACCAAAAAATATCTATGTTGGAAGGTGGTTTTACCGGTTCTTTGGCAGAAGGTAACAATTTTGGATATGGCGTAGCAGGAATTGGTGACTATGATAATGATGGTGTTCCAGATGTTGCCGTTGCTGCACCTCTTATCGAACCAGCCATTTACATACTTCATTTAAATAGGGACGGGACAGTAAAAAGTCATGTGAAAAATGAAAACATTCCATGCATAGGGATATCTGCTGTTGGAGATTTAAATAATGATGGCAAAATCGACCTTGTGGCTTGCGACCCAAGTTCAGATTTAGATGGTGCTAATATCGGTGCTATAAGAATACTATTTTTTGACAATAGCTCCACAGTCATATCATCTCAAACTAAACTTATCAATCCTTCTAATGGTGGTTTTGGAACGGGACTAGAGGCAGGAGATCAATTTGGTGGAAGAGAAGTCGCCATTCTAGGAGATATTGACAATGATGGCACTATAGAAATGGCGGTAGGAGCATTTAGATCTGATGGTGGGAAAGGAGCCATCTGGATTTTGTCTTTAGATAATACTACTCTAGATGTAGTTTCCAAACTTAAAATATCGGAAGGGCTTAATGGTTTTTCAGAAGTATTATCGGCGGCCACCAACCCAAACGGCTCCGACGGTGCTCAATTTGGCCATGCCTTATGTAACGCGGGAGACTTAAACGGAGACGGCGTTACTGATCTAATGACTGGAGCTAATCAGCAAAGTATGGGGTACATAATATATTTAAATGCTGATAAGACAGTCAAAACCTTCACCCGGATTAATAATGATCAAGGCGGCTTTGATCTGGAATTACAGTCCAACGAAAGATTCGCTCGCTCTATTTCCATTATTGGCGATTTGAGAGGAGATGGGTCCATCGCCGTAACCTATGGTGGTGGTGCTGGTGGTACAGCAGGTGGTACACTTTATTTGTTTTTTTTAAAACCCTGTGAGTTCACGCAAGAGCCAGGTCTAAATCATTGGGAAGGAGGGACTACTCTTTTTACAAATTGGAGTCATTCTACTCAAATGCTTACAAGCGATTCCTTATCATTAGAGCAATGCAATTTAAAAGCGTTTGAAACAGATGCTCCATACGTAACTTATAACTTTAATGATGGCAGATGTATTTGCAAGGATTCCACTGCTACGCTAACGGTAAGTGAGGAGTTGAGCACCGCATTCACTAACGAGTGTATTAGTAATTCTACAACTACGAATACTACTGAATACAACACCGAGAATCAGACTCTAGTCTACCCCAATCCAGCTCACTTAGAGATATTTGTAGAAATTAACCAAGTTTCATTTAGGGATGACGACAATATTAGTCTTTATTCTCTTATGGGCAATCGATTACATTCTTCGAAAATAAGCTTGATTCAAAATACAATCAACTTGTCAAGCTATCCAAAGGGTGTTTATATTTTAAAAACCACAGTAAGTGGAATTTCTAAAACATTTAAAATTGTAAAGGAATAAAATAAAAGTAGCATATAATCGAGCAGGGTAAGGTGTAGCTCAATTTTTACTTCTTATCTTTCTCGAACTATACGCTTTCTATTTGGCGGAACCACGATGAAATAAAAGTAATTATTAACTCCACTTATTGTGAAAAGAACGATGGGTTCAAATCGGAGATCTTTTCTTTCATTCATTTTATCTCCTTTCGAAGCTGTCGAGTCTCCGCAGAAGGTCCCATTGAGCCGCCTTTTGAATCCTTCTTCCAGCGGTGAAATAGACTCTGGCCAACCCCTAGTGAAGCCGCCAGTTCTGTAACAGAACGCCCTTGTTCCATCTGACGGATTGCCTCCGCTTTGAAGGTCGCATCATACTTTCGGTATTTCTTTTTCGTATTCGTTTCTTGTTTCATTGGACTGAAAATTACAAAAATTTTCTGTCCGGTATTTCAGGACCATCTCATTGTACCCTTGGCCTTATGTCAAGCCTCCGAAAATGTTGCTGGCTATTTTTCTACGGTTTCCTTGTAAAGGGTGTAATTCACACTATCCATTAAACTGAAAATTTCTAGTCTAGAAAAGTTTTCTTCTGTTTTAATGGTATAACTAAACTGATTGCTTGAACCAAAAAAGCAATTATCGTTCCTTGCTAATTTAGTAGTAAAAAAGATAGAATCTGACTTTAGGTGGTAGTTGAAATGGCAGCCCTCCTTAAACACACCTGTTTTATCCTTAAAAGACACCTTTGGGCATATATTATACATAGTTGTTTGCTCCCCATGCGATGTGCTACATAATTTCCATGTACCCTCTAATGTAAGTGCTTCTGGTCTTTGAGATTCAGAACAAGAGTGCCAAAAAACGAAAGTAAAAGCAAGCAATAGGAATATGTTGTGTTTTTTGTCTTTCCACATCTTGTTTCAGTTGTAGTGGTTATGGTGCCTCAAATAATTTGCTATCTGAAAAGTACTTGTATCCCCTCAAACCTTCCCCTCCACAAAAGCCCTTACCACCTGCAGCCCCATATTAAAGTCCGTATTATTATTGACAATGATGTCCGCTTTCTCTTTGTAGGGCTCGACGTATTTCTCGTAGGCAGGCAGCACGTGGTGCTCGTAGCGGTAGAGGACGTCTTCCAGCGGGTAATTGCGTTCTACGCGGTCGCGCTTGATGCGGCGGACGACCTTCAGATTGTCCTTGGCGTGCAGGAAGATGCGCAGGTCGAGCATCTTACGGAGCTCTTTGTAGTGGAAGACGAATAAGCCTTCTACGATAATAACGGGTGCTGGTTTGAAAACCATCATCCTGGGTTCCGCTAGCTCGTTGTTGAAGACGTACTCCTGTCGGGTAACGGTTTTTCCCTTGCAGAGCTTTTTGAGGTCCCGGACGAACTCGTCGCGGTA
>CALIGP010000384.1 GCA_938021455.1 uncultured Lewinella sp.
AACGTCCTCATCACTGCAGGAGGTCAAGGGATTGGAGAGTCCATCACGAGGCACTTCATTGATAGTGGAGCCAACGTCGCTATTCATTACTTTTCTAGTGCAGGGACGGCGAACGAATTGAGGGAATACGCGATTAGCAAAGGTCAAAAGGCGATTGCAATTAGTGGTGATTTGACAAAAGAGGCTGATGCGATAGACCTCGTTGAGAAAACGGTGGCGACCTTTGGCGAACTGGATATACTGATCAATAACGCCGGCTCACTGGTCGCACGGAAGTTGCTGAGTGAGATGGAGACGGAGTTTTGGCATAAGGTTATGGACATCAATCTGACGTCCATGATGTTTGTGACACGAGCTGCGGCACCGCATCTGGCGAAACAGGAAAGCAGTAGTATTGTTAACTTGGCTTCCCTGGCCGGGCGTAAGGGGGGACACCCAGGATCGCTGGCCTATTCTACGAGCAAAGGAGCAATTCTGACCTTCACGCGGGCACTCTCCTCAGAACTGGGCCCTCAGGGCACAAGGGTTAACGCCGTCGCTCCGGGACTTATCCTTGGAACGTCCTTTCACAATACCCATACGACTAAAGAGTCAGCGGCCGCCACAACGGCCGGCATCCCCGTCCAGCGGGCGGGTAATGCGGCTGATGTAGCTCGTGCGGTATTGTACCTGGCTTCCGAATACGACGGTTTCATTACTGGGGCAACACTTGATATAAATGGCGGCGTTTACAATATGTAACTCTTTATTTAAAAGAGGTGTTTTCTTATTATGACAGATATACTTTCCACTACGAATCAAATTCACGGCGTCACGAATTTCCAGGATCTCCTATCCACTCCATTCAAGGGAGCCGTCAATGCCATTTGTTGGCAGCGTGAATTAGTGGGTGATTTTGCAGAAATCGTTGAAAAGGTAGTGGTCAACGAAAACATGGTTGTCCTTGGCCAAGAGGAACTACATGCCCTTGAGTTAAGCGATCAGGGCCAACGAGCACGGGAAATCCTACTGAACGACCTGAGCATGCTGGAAGAGCAGGGTAATGCTCCAACGCTGAACGTGATAAAGTGCTACGACAGGGATGATAGCTACCCGTTTTTCCCAACGGATGTTTACTCCTTTCACGTAGACCGATCTCCGGTACCCGCTGATACTATCCTGTGTACCTATCACGGCGAATCGAGTGATATATTACCCAATGCGCAGGCTACCCAAAAAGTACTTATCCCTGAAATCCGCGATACGCTGAGAAAGCTATATGATGGCCCCGAGGAAGGTTTCAACGCTTTCCTGGAAGAATACTTCTTTGACCTGCATTATCAGGCTAAACCGGATGCGCGTCCGATTAGCTTAGGTCTCGGTCATATATGGAGGCTAGCAATTGATCATCCTGAAAGCCAGGTGCTTCCATGTCTTCATCGGGCGCCGAAAGAAAAAAGAGGAGAGAATAGGTTACTCTTAATCTGTTAGTGTTTGTCCCGGGCCACAGGACGCTCTCAAGGCTTGAAAACTACCAAACAATGAAAACCGATGATTATGAAAAGCTTGCCACCGGGCCAAAAAGAGTCAGATGTCTTCCCCAGATTCGGGCTGCCTCAATACGCGAACCGCTTTCCTACGGAAGTAGACCGGATAAGCTTTTCGATTGGAGGTGACGTAGAAGAGTTTGAAGTATCCGCAGAGTTGAGCGCTCTTCCGAGAGTGCAACAGGTCTCTGACTTTCACTGTGTGACCACCTGGAGCAAGTTGGATCTCCAATGGAGTGGGTATAGTTTTAAAGACTTTTACACTTCTTTGATCCTACCTAAACTGACCGGGAAAGTAACCTTTGTCGTGCTTAAAGCACAGGATGGTTATAAGACCAGTTTACCGCTATCAGACCTCATGCAGCAAAACGTTTTGCTGGCGGACCAACTGGATGGTGTGCCCCTTACGATGGAACATGGAGCCCCCATAAGGATCATTGCTCCGGACCACTACGGCTACAAAAATTTGAAGCACCTTAAGCGGCTTGAATTTTACACCGAAGAGAAAAAGGTGAAACAGGGCTATCTCAGTTTCATGGATCATCCAAGAGCAAGGGTTGCGAAGGAGGAAAGAGCAAGCAGCGGGCCCGCTGTGTTTTTCCGTTGGCTGTATTCCTTTGGGGTCAAAGGAACCATTAGAGATTTTGAAAAAGCTACTGCTGCCTACAAGAATGAATTAAAGAGTAAGGAATAAACCTATTTCGTTTTAATCGTAAATTCGCCCGGGAATCGAGATCCACTACTTGATCAATAAACCTTGCGCTATGCCAACTCGGGAAATCCCCATCATTAACCTGGAAACCGGATTAGACGAAACTACAAAGTTGCGAGCTACGGCAATACTAGAAAATGAAATTAGTGGTATTAAGGTAGAGCACGTCACTATTCTTGGTGGGCATTCAACGGTCGATTACTCCGAAGAAAGCCATAAGGCTGTCTACCTGTTTATGAAAGGAACTGGAAACGTAATTGCTGAAAACGAAGACTATAGAATTGTGCCAGAATCCATCCTGCTGCCTAATGCGGCTGGGCATATCACGATTACGGCTACTGCTGACAGTAACCTACACTACCTGAAGATATCAAGTGCATTGACGGCTCAAGATCATTTGGACTTGAAAGAGCTTCCGGAGGAGAATACGCAAAGCGTCTATTATGCAAAATTCAGTGACTGCCAACCTTACGTAGAACCCATTAAGAGCCCTAATACGGTAAGTCGAACAATACTGTCTAACGAATACATTCCCAGAATTGCGATGGGTACGGTTCAAACAAAGGGGCCTGATGAAGTAGGTGCTCATGAACACCCAATGTTGGAACAAATATTCTTAGGCTTGTCCAAGAATAATTGCACCGTCTATGCAGATGATGCTAAGACTACTTTCCCGCCTTTTTCAGTACTTCATATCCCCTTGGGCTCTAGACATTCCGTTACCGTAGACAAAGACGAAACCCTATACTACGTATGGATGGATTTCTTTTTGGACAAGAAGGGAGAAGAGTGGCTGAAAACGCATATCGTTGAATAACAGTTGAACAAACCCCGCCCAACTTCCCCCCGTTCCACTTAAGAATACTTGTAATTCCCTGAAGGGCTACCCTAGCTTCCGTCCATTGTTTCACTAAATAGAAAACGATGGATAATTCTACTACTAATTTTGAGGCCTTTCGGGACTGGATGACCCTGCGTAACTACGCTTCGGCGACCATAAAGTCTTACTCAAGTCATTTACGTCAGTTTTTGCTTTGGCGGCAACGGTTGGGGAATACAGGTGCGATTGAGCAGGATGAGATTAAGGCGTACCTGACGGAGCGCAGCGATCAGGGCTTAGCCTGGCGTAGCATAAACGTGGCTTATTCCGCCTTGCAGATGTTTTTCACTTCGGTTTTGCGACGGGAATGGTCGGTGGAACATCTTCCGCGTCCTCGCTCTGAGCGGTCACTGCCCACGATATTATCGGTGGATGAGGTAGAGCGTTTGATTAATGCGGCTACGATGTTGAAGCATCAGGCGTTCATTACCTTACTGTACGGTACGGGGCTTCGTTTGAGTGAGGCGCTGGATTTACGGATTAAGGATATCGATGGCAGCAGGGCACAGCTTCGGGTGTGTAAAGGGAAGGGTAAGAAGGATCGTTACGTTCATCTCCCGCCGAGCTTATTGGAGACGCTGCGAATTTATTACAAGGCATGTCGTCCGCAAAACTATTTGTTTAACGGCAGCTACGTTGGCGGGCGCTGGCAAAACCGTGCGGCTCAGTACGCCATCGAACGAGCGGCCGTGGCGGCCTCGATTATCCGTCCGGTATCGGCTCATGTTTTGCGTCATTGTTATGCGACGCACCACCTGGAGGCGGGCACGAGTATCTTGTTTGTTAAGGAGCAATTGGGTCACAGCAATTTAACGACGACGGCGCGTTATCTTCACTTGTGTGTCAATTATCAGGAACAAGTCCATCATCCGCTGAATCAGCTGTCGCTGCATCTTCATCCGTTACCGGCACGGTTGGTGGAATAGGTGACCTTTTCCGGGCGTACGGCGAAGCCTATGTAGAGGCTTACCGTCCGGGGCTGCGGGTGATCCGTCTGATCCGTGCAATACGTCTGTGTCACACAGCAGCGCTGGGTGGTCATCGGGTGACGTGCCTAGACTGCGGCGGGAAACACTACCGCTATTTTTCCTGTGGTCACAGCCATTGCCCGTTGTGCCAGGGGAACCGACGCCAAGCCTGGTACGAGGGGGTAGAATCGGGCCTTCTGACCGTGCCTTACATGCACATCACTTTTACGCTTCCGCACGAACTCAACGGCATCTGTCGGCAGCATCCGCGTGCGTTGTATGGCATGTTGTTCCGCACTGCCTGGCGGACGCTTGCGGTCTTATGCGACGGCCTGCCGGGCATGACGGCGGTGCTGCACACCTGGGGTTCGGATCTGAAGCATCATCCGCACGTCCATTGTCTGGTAACTTTTGGTAGTCTTGACGAGAAGAGTGGTCAGTGGTGCTGGCCGAAGTATAAAGATAAGCTGGTGGGGCACCGTAAGATGAGTAATACTTTCCGGTCGTACTTCCTCGAATCGCTCAAAGACTGGATGGGGCGTTGCGGGCCAGGAATTTACCATCAGTCCTACGGGGTCCTGACGGCGGGTCTTGAGCAGAAACGCTGGGTGGTCAATCAGCAACCGCCGACGATGGATGCCGAGGTGATCAACGCTTACCTGAGTCGCTATATCTGCCGTATTGGTATCTCGGATAAGCGTTTGCGATACGATGCGTCCACGCAGACGGTAAGTTTAAGCTACAAAGACTACCGCCGGCAGGAGGTCGGTCAGGCGGCACCACAAGCCATCCGGCAACTGAGCCCGTTGCTTGCCATGGCACAGCTGTTGCAGCATGTGTTGCCGCCGCACTTCCACCGCACCCGTTCTTATGGGCTACACGCGGCCAACACCCGCAAACGACTGGGAGGCCTGTTACAACGTCATGTTAAGCAAGCTCCGGATACAGTACTGGTGATACTGCGTTTATTAAAAGCGATGTTGCGTCTCCAGTTACGAAATACCTGCGAGCAGTGCGGCAGTGTGACCGAGCCCTTAATCGAGCCGGTAGCGCCCGATCGCCACCTGGTTGCCTCCTGGCTGAAGATCACTGTGCGGCCACCACCGGTTGTGGGCTGCTCTCCTAAACCCGAAAAAGTCTGATGTATGCGGAAATCCGGTGAGACAGTAGTGGTTCGCCCCGGCGGCTTGATGCCAGCAGGGAAGCAAGTAAGGCAGCCACGGCATCCCGGTCGTAAAAGTCGCTACCTGGGTTGGGTACTTCGGTTAAAATGGGCTACTTTTAGCCAGACAGGTAGTCCGCTAAGTCGCTACCCGAATTATGTTTTACCCTATTACCTTAGGCATTAAAGCCGAAGTACGGGCTTCGTTCAACTGACCTGTCCGCGCTGCGGCTGGGGAAAGAGGGCGTATCGGTGTGGAGGGCACGGACAGGCCTTAGAGTTCGCTGCAAGCAAAATAGAAAAAAATGAAAGCTATATTTCTAATTCAAATAATTTTTCTAATCTCGATAAATTCGACTATCGGACAAATTACCGATACAATCCAACTTGAAGGATTTAAAGGAATTATTTGTGATTCAATGACAACACCTTTTGGCAGTAGAAATATATTTCCCAAAAATAGATTTAACCCGTCAGTTTCAGATATCCAAAAAGTAGAAAGCGAATTAATTAGTCAATATGGACAAGCCTTTAAGAAACATCATGAATTATTTTATGAGGAAAATAAAACAACTAAAAAACAAGATTGAAAAGAGTTAATTGAATACAAAGACAGAGGTGATAATTCTGCTAAGAAAGCTTCTAAGAGAATCAAAAAGGAATACAAAAGATACGATAGAAACTATTACGGATATATTGGATTAAATGGAATGAGATATATTCGAATTGAATTTACACCGCACAAAGAAAAATGGGTAAAAATTTCAGGAACGGGAGAATCACAT
>CALIGP010000385.1 GCA_938021455.1 uncultured Lewinella sp.
CGTTATGGTACAGGCTGTTGTTCAGCATTTCAGAGTCGATCACTTTTCCGCTTTCAGTCGGAAAATTATAGCCCCCCATCACCAAGCCAGCATCGTCGTTATTATAGATGAAGTTATTTCGAACAATGACTCCACTGGTAGTTTCCCCCAGATTTTCGCAGCCAATTTCGATACCCCACTGCCCATCATGAACGACATTGCGTTCAATGACCAGGTCCATGCCACCATCGACGTAAATACCGGCAGCGGTAGCGTAGGGGGACTTACAATTGTAGACCAAGTTATCCGTAATTATTCCGTTCCGCGCTTGATCGTTCGCCGAGGCGGTTCCTTCGTGACCGATGATATCAATGCCAATGTTCGAGACGTTGTATACCTCATTATTGGTGACTTCAAAACCATCGACGTTTCCATTAACGGCCAGGCCTTCGCTGTAGCCGGTACGGCTATCCCGGACGATGTTCCCATCGATGATCAAGCCCGAAACCGGAGCGCTGGCATTACTGCCATAGACGATGATCGGTTGGCTGTTTCTGGTCTCCGTGGCTATATCTGCGGGGTTGGTAGAGAAGTTGATGTTATAGACTTCATTATCACGCAGTTCTACGCCCTGGCAATCGCCTTCGACGATGATTCCCTGAGCGTCCAGTTGTTCGTTGTTGGCCACTTGGAGGCCCTTAATGGTGACGTAGCTCTGGTCAAAAATGCCAATGATGGCATCGTTGCCGCCCAGTCCGCTGCCGCTGATGATCACCACGTCCGTCTGGTAGTTTTGGAAAATGATTTGTCCGCCAGCCGTACCGGAGACATTCATCTCTACCTTTTCGTTGTAAGTCCCCGCCAGAATGTTCACAATGGAGTTAGCCGGAGCGTTGTCCATTGCGTGTTGGACCGTTTCCCAGGCACTGGCAATGGCAGTTCCGTCATTCGCATTATCACCAGCGGGCGATACGTAGTAGTTGGTTTGTGAAAAAAGGCTGCTCGTGCAAAGCAGCATAAGTGGAAGTAGTAATTTCATAGTAAAACGTGTTCTGCGTTGATAACGACAGGGGCGCTACCGCTGGTGCAAGGCGAGGCTAAAAACCAAAGGAGAGCGTTGAAGATCCCCCTGCTGCTCCAACTACCCCTGCACCCGCGCACCGTCGCCCATCTACATTTCCCGGTACCGCCGACTCTGATAATACTTCGGCCGTTCGTCCAGTCGGATGTGCAGCCAATACACCCCCAAACCGGAAGTACTAAGGTATATCTTATTATTGCTAGCCTCACTCAACAAGGTCTCCCCCATCAACTGCAATAAGGCCACGCCCTGGGTCTCTGAAGCCGTACGCACAAACTTAGCCAGATGCGTAAACGCATCCTCCGGAGCCCTTGGGCAAGGCACTATCAGCCGGGCATCACCCCCAAGGTTGAGGAAGCTCACCACCGGCAAATCTGACTCAAAAAACGAGTCAAACCGCCTAGAATTTGCCTGCTTTCCCGCCAGCACCGGGCTGTCATAAAAGCTCACCTCATAGCCCCTATTCAGCATTTCCAACGTAAATGGCGGATGCTCCCAGAAGTACGCTTCGAAGGGAACATCCGCCAAAAACCGGAGGTAAAACCGGCAAAAATCAGGGTCGTTTTGCCAGAGCGTCAAAACCTCTCGCCAGTTCAACACAGCTCCATCTCCTACTAAGGAATATATCTGAAAACGATCATTCCCCTCCTTAAGCTCCGTCGAAAAAGTCATACACATTTTTAAAAAAACGCCATCAGCCTGTTTGACTACCTGCCTGTTTGACTTTTTGACTACCTGACTATTTGACTACCTGACTACGAAAACGCCTCCGCCACCGGCGCATACACGATCTCGCCCTTCACCACGTTCAGGCCTTTAGCCAAACCGGGATCAGCGGCACAGGCCTTTTCCCAACCGTGATCCGCGATCCGCATCAGGTAAGGCAGCGTTGCATTGGTGAGCGCAATCGTACTGGTGTAAGGCACGGCGCCAGGCATATTCGCTACGCAGTAATGAACGATTCCATCGACCACGAAAGTCGGGTTCTCATGCGTCGTTGGCTTACAGGTTTCGATGCAACCGCCCTGGTCAACGGCTACGTCGACAACAACAGCTCCGTTCCGCATTTCCGACAGCATATCACGAGTGATCAGGCTGGGTGCTTTTGCACCCGGAATCAGTACGGCTCCGACGATCAGATCGACCGTTGAAAGTTCTTTACGAATATTATACTCTGAGCTGTAGACCGTAGTCACATTAGCCGGAAGAATGTCTTCCAACTCCCGTAAGCGATCCAGATTTATGTCCATCAGGATAACGTTAGCCCCAAGGCCAGCCGCCATTTTAGCTGCCTGAATGCCAACTACTCCACCGCCAAGGATGAGCACTTTCGCGGGCTTAACGCCAGGGACGCCGCCCAGAAGAATGCCAAGACCGCCGCTGGGTTTTTCCAGAAACTTAGCGCCATTCTGAATGGACATTCGGCCGGCTACTTCGCTCATAGGTACAAGAAGGGGCAGCTTACCGCTTCTGTCTTCTACCGTCTCGTAAGCAAGACAGATAGAATTACTCTTGAGCATCGCCTCCGTTAAGGGGCGAGAGCTGGCGAAATGGAAGTAGGTGAATAAGAACTGGCCGTCCCGAACCAATGAATACTCCTTTTCAATTGGCTCTTTCACCTTCACGATCGTCTCCGCAATCGCGTAAACGTCTTCAATGGTTGGCAAAATTTTGGCACCAGCTTTCACGTAGTCTTCATCGCTGTAGCCACTTCCTTTACCGGCAGTGCTTTGCACATACACCGTGTGCCCACGCTTAATCAGTGCCATGGCGCCGCCAGGCGTAAGCGCTACCCGGTTTTCATTATTTTTGATCTCTTTAGGACATCCGATAATCATGTCTTGGTCTTTTATTTGGTTAGAAGACTATGGGTGATATTTCCTGGCTGGTTAGGCCAGGGTGTGAAAATATTTTCTTTTTCGGAGTAGCTCAATATTAAGTAGGGAGCCAAACATTCTGGGAATAGAATGATAGAAGTAGAGGGTTTTACAATCCTCACAACCTGCAACTGGCACCCTGCAACTTGAACCTTGCAACTTGCCCCCTACTGTCCCGCAACGATGGCCAGCTTACCGAATCCGTTCGATTCGATCCGGCTGATGTTACGAATACCGTAGAAACGCAAATCCACCACCTCTTTCCAGCGGGGTGCGCGGATGGGGTCGTAGCGATAAATTTTACTTCCACCGGCCATCAGGTAGCTACCGTCGGGTAGTACGGCGAAGTCTTCCGAACCCTGAATGCAGGTCGTTACCTGCCGAGGAGCGTCGGTCAGTCGGTAGAGATTTTGCTCAACGATCGTCCAGCTGGGCGTTTCTTTAGAGACATAGGCCAAATTACCGCTGGGTAGGCGCTTGAAGCAGCGGCCTACATTGTTGGCGAGGGTTCGCGGGCGGTCAGAATCCGCCGAAGCCATGGCCAGCGTATTCGGGTTACCTACCAGGAACATCGCCACTTGGACACTGTTTAGCCACTCATAGTAGCCGATTCCGTTGATGTATTTGAACACCGGCCGACCATTATCGCTCAGGTTAGTGGGAAACTCCCAGAGACGGAGAACGGTATCCTGCCCGATGTACTCCTGGCGGATGGCGGAAAATTTACGCCCGTCGCCCAAAGACTTTGGGCTGTATTCGCCGGATCGGGTGCGGAGCATCCGGGTGCGCGTCATCGTATTGAGGTTGAAGCTGAACACATCGGGCTGTTCCATTTCGGGCAGCTGAACAGACATCAGCAAGACGTTCCGATCTTGCCAATAAGGCTGGTTATTGTAACCTCTCTGGTTAAAAGCCGTAAGGTATTTGGGGTTGCTAAAAGTGATGGTAGTATCCCTTTGAGCCATGTCAAAAACAAAGACCTGAGTGTTGGGCAGTTGGGCGCTGAGGGTAGCGCTGCACAGCAGACAGCAAAACAGGCAGATAAGATTGCGCATAGTGGGTAGAGTGTTGGATCTGCGGACAAATATAGAGCGTGAAATGGTCAGATTAGTCGAAAGCGAAAATGGGGCCCTTTCTTCGGCGGTTTTTAGCCCGTCAAGAACATCATTTTAATAGATCCTCCATGGTAAAAACGCCCTGCTTACCGATCAACCATCGGGCGGCCGTCAGGGCACCCCTGGCAAAGCCTGCACGGGAGTGAGCAGTATGTTGAAGAACGATCGAATCGACTTCAGATTCCAGGTGGAGGATATGCGTACCGGGCACCCCTTCTGCACGACGGGATGCAATGGGTACGGGTTTACGGTCTTTTTTTGGCGCGAACGCGGGTGCAATGTGAGTTTGTGGAACAGCAGAGTTTACGGATGCCAGTTCCCAGGAATCATAGCTTCCAACGAGGCCGTTAGCGACTTTCTCGGCCAGGGTAATGGCCGTTCCGCTGGGCGCATCCAATTTCTGGGTATGGTGAATTTCTTCAATGGCGGCGGTATAGCCGCCGTAGTGATCCAGCAGCTGCGCGGCGCGCTGCGCCGCGGCAAAAAAGACATTGACCCCAACACTGAAGTTAGACGCCCAGAACAAGGCTCCGCTAGCCGCTGTCACTTTTTTACTGACAGGCTGCAACTCGTTGAGCCAGCCCGTCGTCCCTACTACTATGGGCACACCTGCTTCCAGCGCTAATTCGATGTTAGCCACTGCACTCTCGGGGCGGCTAAACTCGATGGCTACTTCTGCAGTCGATAAATCCTTGGCCGTGATGTTGTCCCGGTTGTATTCATCTACTTTCAGAACAACTTCATCCCCAGCCGCAATGGCCAGTCCTTCGATGAATTGCCCCATCTTTCCGTACCCCAGGAGTGCTATTTTCATGGCCGCGAAGATAACTCCTTTGGCGACAGGATTAAACTTAGCGCCAGGCTTTGTGTCTTAAACCTACACCCCTCCATCCCAAGCTAAAAAGCATGAAAACGAAAGTCTGCGGTCTCCGCCAACCGGAAAATATCAGTGAGGTCCTCAAATTGGGGATTGATTACGTTGGTTTCATCTTCTTTGAAGGCTCCAGCCGTTTTGCTGGTCAGCCCGCTTTCGCCAAATGGATGATGGACAATGATAACCTCTTTGCCAATACCAAAAGGGTTGGCGTCTTTGTTAATGCAGGGCTGGACATAATTCTCAACACTGTTCACGACTTTCACCTGGACTACGTACAGTTACACGGAAACGAAAGTGCCGGCTACTGCCGTGAGCTCAAGCTCTTATGGTCCGTCAGCACGCTCCGCAAAGCAACCATCTGTAAAGCTTTCTCCATCACCCCTGACTTCGATTTTTCCGTAACTAACGAATATGCCGACAGCTGTGAGCTTTTCGTTTTTGATACCGGAGGACAAAAAGATCACGGTGGTACTGGCCTTAAGTGGGACTGGGAAAAGCTAATCGAATACAAAGGAACTACTCCCTTTCTCCTTAGCGGAGGTATCGGCCCCAATGATGCCAGGCGGATTAAGCTGATGGATCATCCGCAATTAGCGGGGGTAGACGTGAACAGTAAGTTTGAGTCAGCGCCGGGAGTAAAAGAAATTGATAAGCTGAGTAGCTTTTTGGAGAGTTTGAAGGCCTAGCGCAGCGGCTGTGTGAAACAACATTGTCTTTTGATTTCTTAAAGTAATTTTCAGCAATGAATTTCTCCAATGAACTTTTGTTTTTCTTCAGTGCTCTTGGAGTGTTTAACGCTGTGCTTATAAGTACCTATTTCTTTTTTTTCAAAAAGCCGAAGGATGCTTCTAACTATTTTCTAGGTTTTTTGCTTTTAATGTTTGCCATTAGAGTAGGAAAATCGGTCGTCTATTATTTTGATGAAAACCTGGCGGAGACCTTCATCAAAATAGGTCTGGGTGCCTGTATTTTACTCGGCCCAGCATTGTATTTCTACACACTCTCTGTCTTACAACCTAACAAAGTAGGACGTAAGTGGATGGTCCATTTTGGCGCATTGCTGGCAGTACAAATTAGTATTGGTATTGCTTTTCCAGAGACTCATGATCCCTGGCTTGGCATCTCCTTTTGGGTGCCCGTTATTTACTGCGTATGGATGGTTTACATATTGGCAACTCTATTTAGCCTGAAGCAACAAATCATTCGCCTCTTTTCTTCTTCTGAAAAAATCAGCAGTCTGGATTTCTGGCTTTTGAGCTTAGCTACCGGAAGCCTCATCATCTGGGTTGCTTATAGATCTGCCGCATACACTTCCTACATCGTCGGTGCTTTATCGTTCAGTTTCATTCTGTACTTATTCATCCTTTTACTCTTTTTCAATCGGAAAAAGCAAGCCATTTTCAGCCCCAGGAGAAAGTATGCCAACAAAAAGATAGAAGCGTCCGAAGCTTCGAAGATGTTGGCCAATTTAAACCTTGCAATGACGTCAGGAGCACTACATAAAAATGCAAGTTTAAAACTATCCGACGTTGCCCAAAAAATGAATATTCTGCCCCATACCTTATCCCAATTACTGAACGACAATCTGGATAAGAACTTCACCAACTATATAAATGAGTACCGGATTGAAGAGGCAAAAAACATGATTCTGACTGAAAATCAACTTACACTAGAGGCAATTGGACAGGAGTGTGGCTTTAATTCGAAGTCCACTTTCTACGCCGCTTTTAAGAAGGTTACCGGCACAACACCAGCAAAATTCAAGAAAAACAGCTGAATGTTGTTTCAATTTATAAATCTGAACTACTGATTTATAAATTTCATCTTCTCCCTTTTCTTTTCATGGTACTATTGTTTCCGAATCTTGGAAGACGGCGTCGTATCCTGACGATACTCCTCTCTATTCCAGGGGATAAACGCGTGTGTAAAATACAAAAGCAACACACCTAAGAGTATTCATCAAACAATAAAGCCTTTACTATGAAGCCTACTTTTCCGATATTAATATTACTATTTTTGATTACCCTTCGTTTCCCTGCGAAAGCCCAAGGTTCTTTTGAAAATGAAGTAGAAAACGTTTTCTCAACGTGGAACAATGAGGAAAGCCCAGGGCTTGCAGCCTGTGTCATTGAGAACGGGAAGATCATCTATCTAAAAGGGTTTGGAAGTGCCAATTTGGAAACGAAAGCCCAGGTCACCCCTCAGACGAAGTTTCAACTTGGAGAATTATCCAAACAGTTCACGACCCTCGCTATTCTCATTCTTGAACAGAAGGGAAAAATTTCTCTAGATGAGGATGTACATAAATACCTGTCCGAACTCCCTGCTTTTGCCTATAAATTGACAATCGCTCATTTACTTAACCATACGAGTGGTCTTCACAACATAGAGCAAGTGAACGACATGATCAATGGGTCTACAAGTATCCCTACGCAGGAAAAAGCGCTAACATTAATCGCAGCGCAAAAAAATCTTTCTTTCGAGCCGGGAACTAATTTCTCGTTTCATGAGTCCGTTACGGAGTCGGTGCTAATGGCAGAGATTGTTTCGAGGGTTTCGGGTCAATCTTTTGCTGACTTTGTTAGAATCAACATTTTCGAACCGCTGGGGATGAAAAACTCACTAATCAAAGAAGATAGTGACCTCATACTCACCAACCTTGCTCAACCCTATCAGAAAGAAGGTGAAGATTTCAAAAAAAACGAAGTTAGCAGCAGTGTAGTTGGCGCTATCAATGCCTACTGCTCCGCAGAAGATCTCGCAAAATGGTATTTAAATTTCACTACCCCCAATGGAGAGCTCGGACGGTTAGTCCAAAAACTAGATACCCCCGTTAAACTATCCAATGGTGATAGGTTCTCTTATTACTGGGGAGATATGGCAATTGGCCGTGAATTTACGCACCCAGAAAGAGGTCTTCCCATATTTTGGAATTTTGGCCTTCAGGGTGGTTACGGGGCTAATGTATTCCGGTATATCGATCAAAACATCACTTCCTTCGTATTAGGAAACAATAACCAATACAACGGATCTTTAGCGATGGATGTAATAGAGCCATTAGTAAAAGATCTCTACCTGCTACCAGCCGTAATTGATTACACAACTCTTGAGACCAAGACATTGAACACCAGCCACCTAAAATCTTTTGAGGGCCATTATTGGTTTCAGGAAGCAGGATACGCCTCAAAGATATTTGTCGAGAACGATACGCTACGTAATCAATGGTTGTTCAGCACACGACACGTGAAACTACTTCCTATTTCAGAAGACCTCTTTCAACAAATGGGAACAAACGAAAATATCAGATTATATAAATTTAAAAAAGAGGAGACTGGAACGAGGCTTTTCTTTAGTTTCAATGATAGCAAACCGGACATTATGGAGAGATATGAGCCAGTCACCCCATCTGTACAAACCTTACAATCTTACGCAGGAACCTATTGTAATGTAGACTATGGTTCTCTGTTCTCTTTTTCTGTTGAGGACGGTAAATTGGTCGCAAGAAATTTAGATCATCAGGGCATTGAATTTAAGCCCGTAAAGAAGGATATATTCTGCAGCACTACCTCTTTCATTACCGCCTTAGAGTTCATACGAGACACTTCAAACAGGGTCAAAGGCTTCAAGGTAGACACGGATGGGATACACAATCTTGTTTTTGAAAAAGTCCCTTCTGCCACAGACAGAGGCAATTAGGCTTTAGGCATATATGAATCGCACCTAACAAGAAAAGCCCCACCATAATGGTGAGGCTTTTCTTCAATTCTGTAAGGAAAAAGTCTGTTTAGACGTTCATCCCTTTGTAAACCTCCAGGACGCCACGAACGGCATCGGCGGAAGCATTCATTCCAGCCATTTCTTCTTCGTTGAGCTTGAGTTCTAGCAGTTCAACAATTCCTTCTGTACCTAGCTTAACGGGAACACCCAGGAAGATGCCTTCCTGTCCGTACTCTCCTTCGAGCAAGGAACAACAAGGGAAAATACGCTTTTCATCCCGGAGGATAGAGGCTACCATCTGTGCTGCAGCAGCACCGGGTGCATACCAGGCCGAAGTTCCCATGAGCTTAACGAGTTCGCCGCCACCTTTCTTGGTGCGCTCTACGATTGCGTCCAATTCATCCTTACCAATCAATTCGGTAACGGGGATACCTGAGACGGTGGTGTAACGGGGAAGTGGCACCATCGTGTCACCGTGTCCGCCTAGCAACATTGCCTGAATGTCCTTACCGGATACATCAAGTGCCATGCTCAGGAATGCGCGGTAACGAGCAGTATCAAGGATACCAGCCATACCGAAAACCCGGTTCTTAGGAAGGCCAGAAGCCTTGTAAGCAGCGTAGGTCATTACATCAAGTGGGTTCGACACGACGATGATAATGGGGTTCTTACTGTGCTCCATAATGGAACGAGTGACCATAGTCACGATCTTAGCATTGGTGCTGATCAGATCATCCCGGCTCATTCCTGGCTTACGAGGAATTCCGGCGGTGATGACTACGATATCACTGTCTGCAGTATCAGCGTAATCATCCGTACCCGTCAGGCGGGTGCTAAAATGATCAACGCTAGCCTGCTGGTAGCTATCGAGGGCTTTGCCCTTAGCGAAATCGCCCTTAATGTCAAGGATGACTACTTCACGAACGAGATCTTTGTGTGCTAATACATTAGCGACGGTCGCGCCTACGTTTCCAGCGCCTACAACGGTTACTTTACTCATGGATAAACTTACTTTTTGCCCGCCTGGAGGCGGTATTTTGTCATAAGGTGGCACGAAAGTAGATAAAAATGGCCGGACTAGACAAAATGCCGCCATCAAGACGCTGGCATCCGACATCATTAACTACTTTTGGCAGGAATAAAGCTCGATATCACATGAAATCAATTCGTTTAGCATTAGTAACCCTCCTCCTCCTTGCGGTGCTGCTGCCTCTTTCTGCACAGAATTTTACTGGTGACCGCTACTGTCTTACTCAAGAAAAATCTGAGTGGTTAATCCGGTATCAGGCTGGCGAAATCCCCCCCGTTCCTAAGTCCGCCATGACCCAGTTCGTGCCAATGGCAGTGAACTTTCTTGGTGACAGTGATGGTAGTGGTTACATCAACCCCGCCACCTTTCTCAACAGTATGCTTTTGCTGAATGAAGACTTCAGCGAAATGAACATTCAGTTCTACATTGATGGAGATATACAGTATGTCGATAACTCGACCTACAATAGCCATACCTTTACGCAGGGGCGTCAAATGATGGGCCGTTATAACGTGCGCAACAAGTTTAACACCTATGTAGTAGAAAACCCGGCCGGAGCTTGTGGCTACTACTCCCCTTCCGGAGATGCCATCGCTCTTGGAAAAAACTGTTTGGGCACAGGTGACCGTACCTGGAGTCACGAGGTAGGTCACTACCTAAGCCTTCCTCATACCTTTTACGGTTGGGAATCCGTAGAGCAAATTGACAATATTGAATTGACTGAGCGGGCTCAAGAGTTTAACTTCTTCAACGGGCGTAATGTCCCAGTGGAAAAAGTAGATAGCTCCAACTGTGCAGATGCAGCTGATGGCTTTTGTGATACCCCACCGGATTATCTGATGGAACGTTGGCCATGTACCAACCAGGGCTTCTACCAAGACAGCCTGACGGATCCCGACAGCACTCGTTTTGCGGTTCCTGCCTCCAACATTATGTCTTATGCTAATGACCGCTGTGTAAGCAGCTTTTCCGAAGAGCAGAAAGCAGCCATGATGACGAACCTGGAAGGACGCATCGGCCTGGCCGATGGCGCTGGAGCCGGAGCCGTTGAGGCCAATGTTGAAGACCTTCAACTAGAGCTTCCAGAGGACAATGCTACTTTACCGAACTCCGACTTCGTCCAGTTAACCTGGAACAGCGTTCCTAACGCGGACTTTTACATCGTTCAATTGAATCGTAGCAACAACTTTAATGGTGCCGTAAGTATCAGCTTAATGGTATCTGACACTTTTGCAATCATCGACGAAGGGTTAGCCGCAGAATCTCGCTACTACTGGCGCGTTCGCCCGGTCAACCGTTTCCTCGTAGACGGTGACTTCGGAGAAATCTGGCGCTTTCGTAACGGAGAATTCCCCGTAGCGACCATTGATGCAGCACTCAATGCTGCCATTACCGTAGCACCTAACCCCGTTGGTGGTGGAAGTGAACTTCGCATCGATGGTAGAGACCTGGCTCAAGGCGGTGACCTTAACTACGAACTCATTGACGCCACCGGAAGGACACTACTGGCCCGTGAAAGATTAAACGTTACGGCAAGTGGATTCTCCGAGCGGATTCCTACCGGAGATCTTCCCGCCGGCATTTACTTCCTGCGTATACGCCTTAACGAGAAACTGGTGACGCGTCGGGTGGTCGTACGCCCCTGATGCTAATTACCTTTAAAAAAATGGCCCGATAGAAATAACTCTATCGGGCCATTTTTTTAATTACACCTTCATACATGCTGATCAATCAGAATAACATTTCCGTCGGGGTCCATAATCGTAAAGCTGGCGGGGCCGCTGCTGGTTTCATCAGCTTCCGATGCCAGCGACAGCCCTTGCTGCTTTAAGCTACGCTGGATTTCTCTTACGTCATCAAACTCATCAAGCGCTTGAGCATTTGTATCCCATCCGGGGTTAAAAGTTAGAATGTTGTTTTCAAACATCTCTTGAAACAACCCAACCAGACTGTCTCCATTTTTCATGATTAAATAGTTCTTTTTTACTTCACCCGCGAATACAGCAAAGCCCAGCTTTTCGTAAAAGTCCCTTGAGACCACAAGGTCTTTTACGGACAGACTGATAGAGAATGCGCCTAGTTTCATATTACTGCAGATTGATTTATGGGAAGGTAAGAATTTATAAATCAAGTAGTTATAGCCAATCCGGGCTTTAATGGTGGCTTGGCATAAAATAAGAGAGCAAAGATGATCTATCATCTTTGCTCTCTTCAGATTTTAGTACAACATAATGGGTGTTCCGTTAAGCTACCAATAGGAGCCGGAAAAAAACGTTCACAATTTTACAGCTCACGAATCGACTCCAGTTGGAAAATGGGCTCACTGAAGAAGAAGCGGAAACCGTAGTCAATGAACGCATAATGTGCATTGAAGTCAACAATCAAGACGTTACCTGCATACAATTCAAATTCCTCGGAAAGCATAAACTCTCCCATTGGGCGACGAAAGTTTGAAAAGAAACCACCTGGTAGGGCGCGAGCTTGAGTCCGCATTGGGCCTTCGATAATGTCAACTTGATTGATGACATACTGGTTCATTTTATTAAAGTTGAAACAGATTTCATCGCGATCATTATCCTGGTGCCATGCGAATTCACCTTCAAATTCAAACAGTGGAGCATTACTTGCTGGAGTACCACTTGGCCAGTCTCGGTTCTCATAAACAAAGTCGGTAGGTAAGCCTGTTGTCCCACCAAATGGGTTAACACCAATTCTTACGATATCAAAGAAGCCACAAGAACCTAGCGGAGGAACAGGGTTGCCGGTATAGCAAGCATCCAACTCAAAGTTAACCGAGGTGGCTATCTGTACCTCAGCTGGTGATGTACAACTAGCCGGTGTCGTGTTGGCACCACCCCAAACAAAGTGGCTCGAAGTCAACTGCGGTTGGTCAGTTTGTGGCACACTTCCAATGGTAGCATTAACATAAACACGGGTGGTACCGTCAACCGCCTTTGTAGGACTAGAAACACTGACAAAACGTACTCCGGGATTTCGTCCACGCAGTTGCCCAGTACTTTCCAATAAGATCGACTTAGTTTTCTCGTACACTGTAGCAATCGTTCTGCCAGTCCAAGAATCACCAGGAGAGACATCAATAGAATCTACTACACTAGTAGCATCTTTGTAGTTAACCCCACTAGCAATTTTCAGGTTAATGACCATCTCCATTTGGTCTGCAGCCTCAGTTGCTGACATACGACTCCGAGAATCTCCCCCTTCTCGCCAGGCGCTCAATCGAGCATCAAATTCACGGGCTGAATTGGCAATATTTGCCATCTCTTCGCCGGAAGCATCTTGGCTGACTTCCCCTCGTTTGGCAGTAAAGCCATCAGTCTGCTCAGTGGATGGAAGAACAGCCTCGTCTTTCTCACAAGCAGTGAAAACGGTTAAGCAAAGGCAAAGGATTAGTAGTGACTCAACGTACCGGGGGGTACGGAGTCCGAAGAAATTGGTAAACATAATGTAATTTGTTTTAGTACTCATAATGCCAAGTTTTACCTTCCGAAAGGGCAAAACTTAGAATGATAATTTGGACATTCGGTATGTCCGCGTGATTTCACAACTATACAATAGTAGAAAACAGAAATGTGTTGCGAATTGAGTTGAAATAAATAATACAAATTTATTTACATTATGCGTAAATCACTGATTTTTAATTTTTTACATTAAAATAATTTTACAAAAAAACATCTACAATTGTATATAAAGTAGTCGTACAACATTAAATACACGTATTTGCCTCTCTCTTCGAATCCATAAAAAACCTTCACGCGCCCTGTTTAAGGGGCAAATTTTAAATAAAAAATTGGCTGGCAGGTTTTCAACCCCACCAGCCAATTTGACTATTTTGAACAAATAAACGTGCAAAACTGATCTTACCAAATAGTTCTCAGCTAAATAACCGTCTTTAAAGCCTGCTCAATCGAAGCAGCTCCGCGTAAGCCGACAGCTGCGATTTTACCTTCGCGGTCAATAAGGAAGGTTTTGGGGATTCCACGAACGCCATACATCTGTCCGGCAGTAGAGCTCCACTTCGTCAGTTCACTTACGTGATAAGGCCATTGGAGATTGTCTTTAGCGATAGCGTCCGTCCAGCGTTTCTTCTGCCCTATGTTAGCTTGGGCGATGTCTTCGGGAGACATCCCGCTCGTCCGACGGGGATCCAGTCCGTCAAGGCTTACGCTGTAGATGGTAAATCCGTCGTCTTTGTACTTGTTGTAGACCTTAACAACGTTGGGGTTCTCCCGGCGACAGGGACCGCACCAGCTGGCCCAAAAGTCCAGCAGGACGACTTGCCCCTTAAGATCGGACAGAGAGTATACCTTGCCATCTGGGCTAGGCATTGTAATGTTCGGCGCAGGTTGGCCCACCTGGATCAGCTCCTGGCTTTTCTGCATGGCTAATTGCTGCTCCATACCATTAACGAAGCTAGCGTAGGTAGCCTTCATTGGGTCTGTATTCTCCAGGCGCGCCAGCGCAGCCTTGTGAACAGGAATCCCCTGCGCACCGGCACGAGAGAGTGAGTTGAAAGCAATGAATGCGGCCGTCCGGGGGTTCTTGGTATCTTCAACGATCTTTTGCAGGTCTTCGATTTTGACGCCGCCCGCTCGCAGTTGCTTCATGGTTGCTACCATCTCTTCAGAAGAGGCAGAGCCTGAGACATCGAAGCTGTAGTCAGCGAAGCTGGTAAGCGTGCCGTTAACATCAATAACGCTGTTTCCTTCATCAAGGGATAGAAGGGCTTTTTGCGCACCGATGCGAAGTTGGTATACACCAGCATCCAGGCCTTCAACGAAGCCGAGAGCGAAGTTACCGCCATCGTCAATTGGGCCGTTGGCCAATACTTCGTTAGCACCGTTGATGGACACCTTGTCCAGGTAAACCTTTAGGTTGGCAGCATCGGGGACTTCGCCACGGATGAGCGTCCCTTCCGGTTCCGCGTTACAAGAGAGTAAAGCAAATGCGAATAAGAATCCGCAGATATAATTGATAGTCTTCATGGAATCAAGATTTCCTTTGAGGAAGGCTTATGAGGCCTGAATTGTTCTTTTATGATGCGAAGATAGGGAGTTTTGTCCGTAAACGACAAGTGTAGTTTTAAGAAAAGCAGTTGGTCATGCCCGTTAACATTTGCTTTACAACTTCCATTGCACCTGCGTCAGCGCCTAATGCACTTTATCGTTGGTCAGTTCTCTGCTTTCGCACAGTCCTACTTATGCTTCCAGAATAGCTCCGAGCGTCAACTCGTGCATAACCATCCACTCAGAAAGGTCGCCCCAGTTTTCGTTGTCAACGATCAGGTCAATTCCGGTAACCCGGCCCAAAACGTGAACACCGATACCCTGATCGCGGAGGTAGTCTTCCAAACGTGCGGACTCAGATTCATCCGCTGTCACCACTACCCTGCTCTGGCTTTCACCAAACAGGAAAGCGTCCTTGCGGAAGGCAGGGTCCGTATCGATACGGAATCCATGTCCACCTTCGATGGCCGATTCAGCAAGACTCTGGAACAAGCCGCCATCGGAGACATCGTGGGCAGATTTAATCATCTTACCCTGAATAAGGCCAGTTATGGCTTTCTGTAACTCTTGCTCTTCTTTCAAATCAAAACGAGGAGCAGGACTCTGCTCAATACCGTGCACCCTGCGCAGGTATTCACTCGAAGCAATATCATCGTGGCTATCTCCTACCAGATAGATTACGTCTCCCTGGCCCTTAAAGTCAAGCGTCATGGTCCGTTTCAGGTTTTCCACTACGCCCAGCATGCCAATCGTCGGCGTAGGGTAAACCGGCTCAATGCGGCCACCTTCATACTGTGATTGGTTGTAGAAGCTAACGTTACCTCCCGTAACCGGCGTGCCAAAGGCGCGGCAAGCATCCCCCATTCCCTTGATCGCATTCACGAACTGGTAAAAGGCTTCCGGATTGTAAGGATTACCAAAATTGAGGCAATTAGTGATGGCCACCGGCTCCCCACCGGAGCAAACAATGTTACGGGCTGCTTCCGCCACTGCAATCATGGCTCCTTTGTAAGGATCAGCGTAAACGTAAGCGGAGTTACAATCTGTCGTTACCGCCAGTGCTTTGTCCGTTCCTTTTACCCGAACGAGAGCAGCATCAGACGGCTTGTTAGTGGACATGCTATTCGTCCGTACCGTACCATCATATTGATCCGTCACCCATTGCTTGGAGACCAAGCTGGGAGAAAGGAAAGTTTTTCTGGCGGCCTCCTGCATGTTCTCCGGAACGGGGACTGCATCCATGGAGAACGCTTCGATCTTGTCAAAGTACTTAGGACGTGCCGTTTCCCGCTCATAGACGGGAGCACCACCACCCAGTACGAGTGGCTCCGAAGGAACGTCTGCTACCAGCTCTCCGCCAGCATAAAAGTGCAAGCGGCCGGTATCGGTTACTTCGCCAATTTCGTCACACTCCAGGGCCCATTTGTCAAAAACGGCCAGGAGTTCTTTTTCCATTCCCTTCTTACAGACGATCAACATCCGCTCCTGGCTTTCGCTCAGTAGGATTTCCCAGGGCTTCATGTCGGCCTGGCGGGTGGGGACTTTGTCCAGGTCAATCCGCATGCCCGTACCGGACTTAGCGGACATTTCCGAAGTAGAACAGGTGATACCTGCTGCTCCCATATCTTGCATGCCGACAACGGCACCAGTCTTGATGACCTCGAGGCTCGCTTCCAGCAGCAGTTTTTCCTGAAAAGGATCACCTACCTGAACGGCGGGTAGATCGTCCGCGCTGTCTTCTGTAAGGTCAGCGGAGGCGAAAGTCGCCCCGTGAATACCGTCTTTGCCCGTTGCGGAGCCGACGATGAAGACGGGGTTACCGGGTCCGTCAGCGGCAGCGCTGACCGTTTCGCCGTGCTTTACGATGCCGACAGACATTGCGTTCACGAGAATATTCTGATTATAGCTCGGGTGGAAGTATACTTCGCCCCCCACTACGGGTACACCAAAACAGTTGCCATAATCGCCAATTCCCTTTACGACGCCAGCGACCAAGTGCTTGGTGTGGGGCAATTCAGGGTCTCCGAAACGGAGGCTGTTCAGCGAAGCGATCGGGCGAGCCCCCATCGTAAAGATGTCACGGTGAATACCACCTACCCCAGTAGCGGCTCCCTGATAGGGTTCAATAGCCGACGGGTGGTTGTGGCTCTCAATCTTGAAGGCACAGGCTAGTCCGCCACCAATGTCTACCAAACCTGCATTTTCCTCTCCTGCTTCCACTAGCAACCGCTCACCGTCCCGGGGAAGGGTCTTCAGCCACATAATGGAATTTTTGTAGGAACAGTGTTCTGACCACATGACAGAGAATATGCTAAGTTCATTGAAGTTGGGCATTCGGCCCATGATCTCAATGATCTTATCAAACTCATCAGCGGTAAGACCGAGATTCTTTGCTATTTCTACGTCGACTTTTACGTCATTGGCTGCCGCCATGATGGAGGGAATTTTGGGTAAGCGGCAAAGATAGTATGCTAGTGTGATAGAGTGATAGTATCACACAAGTGTTTTCTTCGAAAGAAGAAACTGGCCATGAGGGATGGCGTTGAGGAAGTAGTTAAAAGCCCTTCTTAAAGGTCCCGAACGGAGTTACGATCCGTAATCACGTCTCTCAGCTCCCGAAGGAACTCAACCTGGCCGGGGCTTAGGTGGCTTTTAAGGGCTTCTTTGATGGTCATGAAACTTCCCTTCTCCATGTCCTTGAAACGTTCGGCCAATTCGCTGGATTCTTCAAAAAGCATTTGCTTCAGAGACGGAATTTCGTGCCAGTCGCCCTCGATGGCGAAAGCCTCTTCTTTTTCTTTGCTGGGTTCCAGTTCGATCAGATCATTATCACAATTCGGGTTCACTTCGCCCCCGGGCAGGCCCCATTCGTTGGACTGCTTTAGCATGAAGACTTCAAGACCCCGTTCCCGAAATCGATAAATGATGAGGTTGGCCTTTTTACGTAAACCCATAGGGAATTTTTCTTTTCAGGAACAAGGTGCTACAACAAAGCTAGCAATCCTGTAGTGTCGTAACGTCATTCAATGAGATTCGTTCACGGTACAAATATAACCCGGGCGCAGCACGCAGGTGCAATGAGCGCTTAATAAAAGCAATGGTTTTACGTTCTGTAGCAGTTGGTATCTTTGCGGAAGCTGATTTTTTCGCTTTCCAGCAACACAAAAAAACAGGCTTTTATCAATTCAACCCAACGGTAATATGCGTACCCTTCTACTGCTACTCTCCCTCTCCCTTTGTCTTAGTGTTCAGGCTCAGTCCTCGGCCAAGGAGTTGCTCGGTGCCTGGGAGTCTACTTTCATCGACGGGCAAGGACGTACTTCCCGGCTAAGCATGACCATTGAAGATGGCTTCATGAGCATGGTTGCCTATCACCCCGAAAGTGGTGACTTCATCGCCACCCTGGGCGGAAGCTGGCGTGCCGACTGGGACAACTTCAGCATCACCTATGAATATGATTCTTCGGACTCGACCAAAGTGGGAGGAGTTAACACCATGCCTTATAAGGTCACGGGAAGTATGCTCATCTTCAACAATGACAAATTCTGGACCCGAGTAGACGACAACACCGGCGGTGCCCTCGCCGGTGCCTGGCAAATCACTGGCCGCAAGCGTGATGGCAAAATGCAGGATCTGTCCTCCCGCATTAACGGCCCCCGTAAAACCATGAAGATCCTTTCCGGCTCCCGCTTCCAGTGGATCGCCTTCGACACCGCCAAGAAGAAATTTATCGCCACCGGTGGCGGCAGCTATACCACCAATGAGGCGGGCCTTTACATCGAAAAGATCGAGTTCTTCAGCCGCGACAAAAGCCGTGTAGGTAAGCAGTTAAGCTTTGACTTTAAGCTTTTCAACAAGGACTGGATTCATAAAGGGCTCAGCAGTAAGGGCGATCCGGTGCATGAGGTTTGGTCGTTGCGGAAGTAGACCCCGTAGGGATTGAATATCCTTAACCTTGGGGTAAGATGCGATGGGCTTGAATATTACGGCGCTGGGCGCCGTAATGACTGGTAAAAGTTCCTCCTTACCCCGGATTAGCATCCGGGGATAAGGATGTTGGACCCCGTCCGGGGTCAAAAGTTAGTTAAAGGCACAAATACCCTTACCCTTCCATCAAAGTCTCCCCAATCTCCGTCCGTGCTGCCTGTGTAGCGGGTAAAACTGCCGCCACAAAGCCAATCAGCAGTGCCCCCACCAGTAACCACCACTCTTCCGGCAGAAAGCGGGTGGGATCCAGGCTGTAGCGAAAGTCATCGCTTACACTGGAAGCAATGAAGTATAGGATACCATGACTTAGTAATAGGCCCAGGAGATATCCAATAACCGCTACCAACAAACCTTCGACGATGATGAGGGAAAAGAGTTTTCCTCTGCCCGCTCCCATTACCCGTAGCAAGGCAAGTTCATAGCGCCGATCCCGCAAAGAATTGAAGAGGCTGATAAAAATACTCAGGGCGGAGACAATGGTAATGGCCAGTACCAGGATACCCAGAATCCGCTGTCCAGAATCAAATTGCCGGCGGACTTCACTAATCTCATAGGCGGGGTTTGCCGCCAGAAGCCCAGTGTTTTCATTGATGTTACGGGGGAAGTTCAGCGCCTGAAAGCTACTGGCGTTTCGATAGCGCACCAAAACGCTGGTGATCTCCTGGTCGTCACCGGCCTCTAACAAGGCCTGGATATCACGCTTGCCGTGGTTATGGCCAGTATGGTCCTCGTGGTCGTGCTCAGCGTGGTCTTCGCCTTCGTGTTCGCCGTGAGAGTGCCAGTAAGTTTGGTTAGTTGTCAGTACGATCTGATCCATCACCGTCCCGCTGGGAGCAAGGATACCCACGACAACAAATTCATCGTCGTGCTCGATGTTGTTTTCGCCCTCATCGATGATACCGTGGTTAGAACGGAACTTATCGCCGAGTCCTAGCCCATTCTTGCTGGCGACTTCCGCTCCCAGCACCACTTCGAAGTCATCCTTCCAGCGCTCGCCTCTAGCTAGGGAAGCACCATACCAGTCCAGCAACTTCGGCGTTGTGCCCACAATCCGGTAACCCCGGTAGCTATCGCCGACGGATAATGGCACGGCATCCGCCACAATCGGGTGCTTAGGATTGAAGAATGCGCGTACCTCCTTCAGCGTCACGTTACCCGTGGCGTAGCCGACGTGGTACATGCTGTTAAGGGTCAATTCCAGCGGACTCCCCTTTGCGCCAACGACAAGGTTAATACCCGCCAGGTTATTATCGAACTGCTCGTCTGCCTGCTGA
>CALIGP010000386.1 GCA_938021455.1 uncultured Lewinella sp.
ACTGTACCTGAATGCTGCCTCCAACCTGCAACTCGCAACCTGCAACCTGCAACCTGCAACTTGCAACCTACTAACCTGCCCTACCGCACCACCGTCACATCCCCCCGGATGATTTCACCCTCGCCCACGTTAAGGCGCAGAATGTAGTAGTAGGTACCTTCTGGAACCGGTGTGCCACCATTGTTGGTGCCATCCCAGTCGTTGTTGTATGGCTTGGCTTCGTAAAGGATGTCTCCCCAGCGGTTGAAAACGATGAGCTCGTTGTCCGGGAATTCGTCGGGGCGAAGATCAAGGATATCAAAAATAAAGACATCGTTCATGCCATCTCCATTTGGCGTAAAGGCGTTAAATACCGTCGGATCAGAACCATCTGCACTGGCGCGGATGGTCAGGGTTGCCTGGTCACATAAGCCTTCACAGACGGTGCTACAAACTTCGTAACCAACGGTTGTTGTGGAAGTAAGACCAACCGGCGCTTCAAAGGTGATGTTACCGTTGAGGTCAACGGTGATTTCGCCAAATTCAGGCTCGGTTAGCAGGGTTACTTCTACCGGCCCAGTCCGTTGATCATTGAGCAAGAGGTCAATCTGCCCGATATTTTCATCGCCGATAATTTCTAGTACATCATCATTAGCCATCGGCCCTTCCTCTGGAGAAACCCGAAGAGAATCGGAGCTGTAATCGGGGCAACCCGCAGCAGAAAGTGTCCATACCAGGTTGATACCTTCCCCCAATTCCGTAATGGTGGCGATGTTGTTGTCTACTGTAAAGACAGCTCCGTCATCATTGTAGGAAGTCCATACACCCGTTGTGCCTGCGGGTAAATTACCTTCTACTATTGCGGGAATTTCACAGGTGGTGAAGCTAGCGGGCAACATGGCAGCTTCCTGATCGGCGAGTGTGACGGTCGTTCGGCTCGTATCCGCACAGCCATTATTCAGGTTAGTGACGATGAGCTGGTAGGTGCCGGGGCCGGCAACAAATGGTCGTGCCGTTTCTGCACCACTGATGATCTCTCCACCTGCTTCCGCACTCCAGGCGTATAAAACTTCTCCTCCGGGCTCAGGCGAACTGCCCGTGCCGTCTAGCTGGGGCATGTCTCCACATTGGGCTTCGATGGGATCACCTGCCTGCGCAAAGGGCGTATTCAGGGCTGCAGCAACGGATACGGTATCCTGCACCACACAGCCATTGATGTCGGTGACGGACAACTCGTAGTCTCCCGGGCCATCTACCGAAACGATGAGGGAGCCCGTTGCCGGAGTGATGTTATTGCCATCGAAACTCCGCCAGCTGATACCTGAAGGATCCGTGCCGTTAAGGTTAGTCTCAGAGGCGTCCAGCGTGATCGTTGCGTTGTTACAATCGAAGCTGTCAGCGGGCATAATAACGATGCTGGCGATGCTGTCAATCAGGTCGTCCACCCGAATCGGAATGGTCGTCACACAGCTGGTGGCCGGATTAATGACGACCGCATTGTATGTGCCGCCAGTTGTGATGGTTAGCATTTCCACCTGCTGGGGAATGTCTTCAACACCGGGAGGGCCGACCCACTGAATGGTGTAGTCGTTTGGCTGATCTGCGATGGTGATACCAATAATGGTTTCCCGGGTGTCACAGTCGAGCTGCTCTCCTTCAATGGCGGTTACCACAGGGAATACACGGGAGTCGGTAATTTCTATTTCGCGAAAATCTTCGCAAAGGGTAGCGTTGTCCAAAACAGTTAAGCGGTAGATGCCGGCAGTACGTACCGTCAGGGTGTCATTGTCCTGCTCGGAAGGTTCTTCACCGCCAGAAACAACACTCCAAGTGTAAGTGTATCGGTCGCCACCTTCACCAACGGAAGGAGCGGCGTCAATCACGGCCGGGCCAGATTCACAGCTGATGTCGATGTTGTTCCGACGGAAGGCGACGAAAGGAGGATCAGACTGGTCGTCATTGACAAATACTTCGTCGGTAGCCACACAGCCGGTCTCCCGGTTCGTAATGGTTACCGTATGAATTCCGGATGTACTGGCTGTGGCAAAACTTTCGGTACTGATCTCGCTGCCGTCAGGGTCGTTCCAGACGAAGTCGTAATCGTCGGCAAACTCTGTTTCCACACGAATACGAACCGTACTCGGTTCACAGCCCAGGCCACCGATGGTGTCGGCCAGGGTATAAACCGGGAATCCGCTGGGGGCGGAGAGTACGATGGAGTCACTGGCGCTACAGCCGGTGATGGCGTCTGTTGCGGTGAAGAAGTAAGTTCCGGGCTGGTCAACAACTACTGTTTCTGCGGAACCCATAGGAACGTCCATTCCATCAATTGTCCACTGAAAAGTGAGGTCGTTGCCCGTTGTTGTACTGGCTTCTCCCTCTAGTTGGAAGGTTTGCTCACAGGCGATCTCTTCGTTATCTCCTGCATTTATGGTAGGGAGTACGGCTTCTCCAACGACGATGTCAAGGCTATCCCTACATTCACCGTTGGAAGCGAAGACGCGATAGGTGCCAGGCAACACTACCCGGGCTGCCGGGTTGGTTACGTCCGTTACCACCACTCGGCCATCCATGGATTCCCAGAAGTAGTTCGTGGAGGCGTCTACATTCTCGAAAACGGGCGTCAGCGTAGTCGTGTCAGGATTACAACCGATACTGACCGGGCCGTTAGCCGGAGCTGAAATGGCGGGTACTCCGGAACTGGGGACGACGGCAACGGTGTCCATGCGGGTACAGCCACTTATTTGATTAGTAAGTGAGACAAAATAATTGCCCACCTCGTCGGTGCCAAGGACATTAGTGTTGCTGAGTTCATCGATTCCACCTTCAATTGTCCAAGAGTAAACCACGTCTTCTTCTATATCACCGGTGGTCAGTACTACCGGTTCACCCGTACAATTTAATGGTACCTGGGTAGGCAGGGAACTAGAGGGCAGGATTATTTGATCCCTGACGATAAGCTGTGTTGTGTTGGAACACTGCAGATTCGTGAAGGTAACCGTCAGGCGATAGCGACCACCTCGGTCAATACTTTCCTGAGCGTTGGTCCCTACCGTATCTAAAGGAGTACCTTCTCCGTTAATGCGCTCCCAGAGATAGCTAACGTTTCCACCTTCACTGGAGCCATCGGCGTCCAGGATAACTGTTTCGTTGTTACAATCCAGGATGAGTTCGTCCGGCGCCTGTGCGACTGGGCGGTTGATGCCCAATACTTCTACGGTGTCGATCGCACTACAACCACTGGCACTGATGACTTGTAGCAGGTAAGTGCCTGGTTCGCTTACGGAGGCAACAACGTTTCCGCCTCCTCCAACGCTACCACTGCCGACGTTTCTGGTGGTACCATCTCCCTGAATGATAAATAGTTCGTAATCTTCTCCAATATTGTTGCGGCCATTAATCAGGGCCGTTTGAGGATCGGCACAGCTAAGCGTTCGGTCATCGCCAGCGTTGGCAAAGGCGGCATTATCCGAATTTACCCCAATTTCGATGCTTCCTTCGAGTGCAACGGTTCCGTTGGCGTTATAGAGGGTGTAATTGGTTGTTCCGGGCAAGAGGCCGTCTACGGAACCATTGTTGCCTAGCCGGAAGGGGTTGTCCGTACGGATAAAGACATCCTCATTGTTGGGCCGGGGAGCTACTTCAAACCGAATACCGCCATCATCGTTATCACTGCAGCTGGCGTCGACTGGATCGATGCTAATCAAGATTAATCGATCATTAAGACAGACTTCTCCGCCTTGGTAGATAATACTACCGTCTCCATCATCGGTAACCGTGGGTGGGGTAGCGGCATCTTCTGCCGTCAGGTCAAAACACTCGTCGCGGTTCCTTGCGTTGAAGCAAAAACTGAATGCCCGGAATTCTACGGCTCCTCCGGCGTGAGATACGCCAGCTCCGTTGCTATCAAAGTTAAGGGTAATGATACCGACACCTGTTTGGCTAAGGTCGAAGTCAGCGGTATTCAGTCCCGGCCAGTTGCTGCCACTGATATTAATGCTGCTGAACTCTACCAGGGTTGGGTCGAAGTTGAACTGAATATTAGCTGTTTGGACGTTGACAAAGTTCTGCGCCAGGACGGGGACACAGAAGTTGTCTCCAATGTCTCCTTCCGAGTCTTCAATCGTGATCCCGAAACCGTTAGGGAACAGCACACAGGCTTCCCCATTAAAGACTTCAACGGGGACGGAATTGCCCTCGCTTTCAGTGGTGACTACTTGGTCAGCAATGAAGCCTCCGTTTCCAAGAACATCACATTCTCCTGGTGTTGCTCCTGCTTCTGCCAGTAAGCAAAAAGAACCAAGCGATGAGCCGTCTACAAGGGTAAGCGGTGTTCCACTATAGTCGAGACGATACAGTCCGTCAGCTAACATAGTAGCCGTTACGCCCGCAACGTCAGGGGTGAAAGCATCGAATTCGAACAGAAATGCACTGTAGGTCACAAATATGCTGAAGGAGGTGACTTCCGTAAAGCCATCTACTTCCAGGTCGAAACAGTTCTGTTGGGTAGAACTGAATCCAATAGTAGATGGGTAGCGGATAGCCACACCATCCGGCTTTTGAATGTCGATGGCACAGTTGGTGGGGTTTAGCCCGCGAAACGGGCCGTCTGTGTTTCGGATGTCATTTCTGAAGTCGGCGATGGTCACCGGGCTGGTGCCACCGAACCCAATGGCATTAAAGCAGATTTCGTAGATCAAGTCTCCTTCATTGACAGAAGGGCTCGTGCTGCCTACGGCATCCCAGTCAAAACTCAGGACTCCGTTGTTGACACCAGATTGGTCGAAATCGTCACCGATGTTGATGAACAGGTCTGGATTTCGGTTTCCGATATTAGCAAACTCCAGAATATTGGGATCCCACTTGATGAGGTAATCAATATCCGTCATGTTTTCGAAATCGTCTCCGGCACGAATAGCGACACAAAACCCTTCGTCACCAAAGTTGATGGGGCCGTCGGGACAGTCAACAACAACGTCAAATCCTTCAGGGTTACAATCGTCAATGATCAGTCGGATGCCCTCCTGGACTACGGGAATAGCCACTAGGCCGGCGCCATCACCGTTGGCTTCAACGGGGCGCGTTCCACCCGAGTTGGTGGGGATTTCTCCGATGTTAATATCGGTTCGCCCCCTACATTCACCGATGATTTCAAAGCAAACCGTAACTAATGAGGTTCCGTCTGGAAGGGACTCTACCAGATCTCCAAAGGGAGCCCAAACGCCATAAAAGGCATCGCCATCAAAGAGATTGTACCCACCATCTGAGTTTTGCGGCAGGTCTGTGTTTGCGGTAGCAGAGACAACCTGTAACACCGTATTGTCAAATTGAATACCGAACTGGTATCCTTTGAGGTTGTCAAAGCCTGATTCGGCCACCACTTCCACACAGTAGGTGTCTCCTGGTTGGTAGATGCCTTCCTCGTCCGTAATGGTCAATATTAATGGACTGACACCAACAGTTACTGAGCCCTGCTCAATACCAGGGAAACCGCCGACACTACAGGTGTTTCTCCGGTTAAAGGTGATATCTACGCTGTCGTCGACACCGTCAAAAGGATCGTCGTCTGGTTTGTTGAAGAAGCGTACGGGATGTTGTGACGCAATCGGTCCGCTAACATTGTAGCAAACCTCAAATAGGATCGCTCCATCATCCAGCGTGACAATTGGAGCTGTTTCACAATCTTCCCCGTCTAAATAGGTCCGCCAATTCACGGTGATTAGCCCGGCAGGGAGGTAGGTGGTCAAATCAAAATCTTCCATACCAAAACCGGGGAGGTCAGGATTAAGATTTTGAACCCTGGAGAAGGTCAAAGCTCCTCCATCTTCGGGTTTGTCCGTCTGCAGGGCAAAACCGAACTCAATGCTAGCGGAAAAGTCAATAACCGAAATGGGCAAACAGACCTCCGTGTTATTATCTGCCGAAAGATTAGGAAGAATGAAAGTAGTAGATACCTGAGCTGTAAGAGCAGTGCCAAAGGCCAGGGTAATGATAAGTAGTAAGTACCGCATGGGTAAAATTCTTGAAGTCGTGGGATGTAAGATGGTCAGAGTGCCCTGAGGCAATAAAGGAGAAGCCGCTTAACGGCTTAATGCAACGGCCAACTGTATTTCGTGCGTGCCGCCAACACTTGGGCCGAAGCTTTGGAAAGAGTAGTCAAAACCATACCCAACCCTGAAGTTGGTATCCGCATTGTAAGACTGACCAACGTTGATGCCCGCTTCAAAATGAAAGTTACCTGCCGTACTCATGCCAAATCCAATGTAGGGTGCACTTGGAAGTTGGTAGCGAAGGTTGACGTCAGCATTAAAGGGTGCACCATCTACGTACTTTACCCAGGTACTAACTTCTAGATAGCTGTCCGCTCCGGTAAACCAATACCAGCCAGCCATACCGTAGTAGTGACGAAGACGCTGGATTTCAAACTCTCCGGCATCGTTCTGGAAAGTCAGGTCTAAGCCTAGAAGTTGAGGAATAGACACTCCTCCATAAAACATGTGATCGCCGGTTAATCGATAGGCATAGACGCCTAAACCAATATCCGGGTGGCTCTGACTTTGATCAACACCACCGAGTGGGTCGCCTACGTCACGAAGGATCAGTTCGCTAGAACGAACCCGGTAGCCAACATAGCCAGCCGAGAGGCCAACACTGATCCCGCCCTGTTCAGGATCCTGACTGATCACCGTTCCGATTCGACCATAAAACCCAGTGTAGCCCGTCGGGCCGGTTTGGTCATTGAGGAGATAACCACCAGCGGTGATAGTGGCACCGCTCTGGTAAGGATTGATGTAAGAAAACCGGATAGATTGGGTCTCCGGGGTGTTTTCCTGGCCAGCCCACTGACGCCGGTAACTAGCACCAACGGACATATTGTAGCCGTACGTTAGGAAATCACTTTCCAGCGCTGCTGGATTTATCAGCGTCGCTGCTTCCCTATACTGGGTAAAGAGAGATAGTTGCTGGCCGAAAAGGTTGCCAGCACTCATCAGTGCTAACAATAACCCAAGACAAAGGAGTCGGGTATTATTCATAAACAGATTTTTTCCGTCCGGGGCAATACGGACATGGGATCACGATTCTAAAAATGGGCGGAGTTGTGTCGGCCTACGTATTGCAGAACGATTACCCTCACCCGCTATTGTTAACGGTCGTAAGTGTTTACTAAATGGTGTTATTCGTGGAGATTAAGGAGGCAAACCGTGGGGGAAGGGATCCGTTTTGTCTCTTCTCAAAGTGGGTGCAAAAATAGGACTATTTTTTTCAATCAATCGTTAAGATCAGACTGGTTTAGGAAGCGGGGCGGAATGAAGGGTAAAGGGACTGATCTGAGGAAGATAGTTTCACTTACAGGAACCGGACTGTCGCTGGTATGCCTGTAGATGTACATATTTCATCTGGCTGGTCTCTTGCCGATGCCTGGAATTGGCCAATCTTCTCTCTTCTTTACCCCTTGAAGAAGCACTTTCCCGTCGATGCCTCCTGCGTAGGTTCTTTAATTCCTTGCGTTGATCTTTTCTCAGGGCCCTGGAAGCCATTCGGCAACTCAACGGTTGACTACTGATCAGCCGGCTGGCAGTCACCGTCGGTGCCTCGGCAATGGCCGCAAACACACTGTAGGCGCAGTAGGGCTTTTGTGGGAGCTTTCGGTTGTTCGTCCGTTGTATCGTCTGGTGGCTGATGTAGTTGCAAATAGCGGGCCAGTTGGTAAATCGTTCGTCAGCAAATATTTCTTCAAAGGCATAAATGACCTCACTGAAGAAAATGCCTCCGTCCCGACTCATAAAGGTTTCGTATTCCCGATCAGAACTGACCAGGTCTATCACTTTAGTGTAGCCGGGCTGGTTAGCGAATAACACTTCGTACGGGCGTGTGGTGCGTGGGCGGGCGCCCAGCCGGTTCTGGGTTGGGCCACCATCCTGTGGCTGCCCGGGTGGAACCTGGTAGTCTTGCTGGGTGGTGTTGCAGGCGATGACAATATTAAGGAGTACACTCGGGTTTCGTTCCAGCAGCCTCATTCGGATATCGTCTCCTTCACGCGCCGTATCGTAGCCGGTGAAGTATAGCTTGGGCAGCTGGTTGGTACTATTCGAGCTACGGTACCCATGACCGGCGTAGACAAACAGGACGATGTCCCGTTCCTGGTAGGAGAGTTGGTAGTCGATGACAAAGTCCAGCGCTTCCGCACTGAAGCTCATACCGTTGAGTCGATAGTAGTGCACATCCGAAATACCAAGAGCATCTTGAATGCGATCTACCTCACGGGCAACGCCATAATCAATACTCCGACAACCCTCGCGAATTAGAAAATTTGGACTGTTGTCATCCAATAATTGGATAACGTGTATGTGACGGGTCTCGGCGCTAAGGGCAGCAAGGAATAAACTGGCCAGGCATAGGAGGAGCAGTCTCCGCAGAAGCATGAGGTAGGGGTTACCGGGTGTGTGAAAAATAGAAATCGGGGAAGTAACAAATGAACGGTTCTCGGGTAGTGCTTATTTTATAAAAAGAAAATTTTGGGCGGGGCCGCAGGTGCAGAGGAATGTTTTGGGGCAGTGTGCCGGCCACCACGCGCTCCGCGCGTGAACGGGCTAGGCACGCTCCCGCGTGCGTGCCTGAAACCAGCCGTCCTCAGCGCGGGGATCGCGCTAAGTCCGTACACGCGCAGGAGCGCGTGGTGGCCGGGGAAACCCCTGCACCTGCGCTCCGGCGCCCTTATTCCGTCACCCTTTCTTCCAGACCTCAAACCATTTCTTTCCACTCTTTTCCCGTTCCTTTCGCTTCTTCTCCCTGTTCTTCTCCCGCTGTCGCTGCTTCTTGTCTTTTCGGTTAGCCCGTTCTTTTTTCTTGTCCCAGATCGTATTGCGCTTGGCAATTACGTAACGGATGCTAATACCCGTCTGGGCGTATAAGAGCGAGCTTCCTCCACCGACGTTGATGGCAGGCTTGAAATCGTAGGAGAGGTTGAAGCCCGCAAAAGTTGCCTCAATGCCCACTACACCATCAATCCCCACTGGACCACCGATTTCTTCTCCGGTCTCCTTGTCCAGTTCATTGTTCCAGCCAGCGTGGACCCCAGCTCCGTAGAAAAGATTTAGCCGTCTGCTCAACAGCGGACGATGTTGCTTACCCAGTAAAGTAAAGGACCCTTCGTCCCGCTGCAAACTGGATTGAAGAATACCCTCCAATACAAAGTTCTTGTGCACCTGGGGTAATCGAATCTGTGCCGTAGCGCCCCAGTCGGTTCCCAGGCGAAGTCCCAGTGAAGCGTCGTAAGATTGTGCCGTTAGGAAAAGAGGAAATAGCCAGGAGGCGAGAAGAATTTTCTTAATCATGCTTCTTCAAACGGTATTACGGGCAGTTTTGTGTACGTCGCCTTAACATATTTACTTTTTCGTAAGAATTCCTGCTTTTATCGCAAGTGGAGTAGCTCATGTTCGATGCATTGACCTATTACCATACTATCCTCCCGCCTCCACCAGCCGCTTACCCATCTCACTTTCTGGCATAGCCAGCACTTTATTGGCTGGACCTTCTTCAACGATTTGCCCCTCCTCCATTATTAGTACCCGATCGGCGTATTGAGCTACGAGCTTAAGATCATGACTAATGAAAAGTAGCCCGATGTTCCGTTCTTTACGAATGGTGTTTAGTAGCGCAAGTATGTCTATCCTCAGGGGCACATCCAGCGCAGAAACTGCTTCATCCGCTATCAGCAGACCGGGGCCTGCAGCCAGCGCTTTGGCGATGGCAACGCGCTGCCGCTGTCCGCCACTCAGGGCTGTAGGGCTTCGGTTTCCGTATTCTGATGCAGGCAGTCCTACGGAAGCCAACAAATCCTCCGCTTTGTCTTGGCTTCCCCCAACTCGAAGCACCTCTCTTAAAGCCGTTATTACAGTATGACTGGGGTTGAGGGAGCTGAAAGGGTCTTGAAAAACAAGTTGAATGTTTCCGTTAACGGGCGGCGTTACCTGTCCGCTAAGCTTAGGTATAAGCCCCGCCAGACAGCGCGCAATACTACTCTTACCACAGCCACTCGGGCCAACTATTGCGACCCATTCTCCGCAATTAACGTGCAGACTAACGGCCCGAACGGCCAGTAATTCCTTTGAGACGGACCAGGGCCAAGTAGCCTCTCCTTTATAGGAAACCTTTAGTTGACTAACGGTTAGTGCAGTAGCTGGAGGGGTGGGAGGGAGGCTCTTTCGCTGCCCGCTTGTAGGCGAAGCCTTCTTCTCTTCTCCCGGGGCAAGAAAGAGATTTGACCTTTCTTCGGGCTTGTCCGTGATGAGCTCCTTTATATTGCCTGCCCGGATGATCTTTCCTGCTCGCATAACCATCAATCGATCAGAGGTACGCCTTAGGACATCCAGGTCGTGCGTAATGAAAATAGTCGTCATGTTCAACTCCTGCCGAAGGCGGGCCAGTAGGTCGAGGATGCCGGTTTCCGTTATGGTGTCCAGGGCCGTGGTGGGTTCGTCAGCGAAGAGAACTCTGGGTTCGGCCAGTAGCGCTAAAGCGATCAATAGCCGTTGCCGCTGCCCGCCGCTTAGTTCATGAGGGTAGGCGGCCAGAATTCTATCGTGCTGTTCTGTTGGTAGCTCGACCCGGGCCAGCCATTCTCTAAGGCTTCTTTCTCTGGTCTCTGCTGTGGGTAATCCCGGAAGCAGTTGTCGAATAGCTTCGGTAAGCTGTTTACGAACTCGATGGACGGGGTTAAGGGCGGTTAGCGGCTCCTGGAAAACCAAGCTTATTTCCCTTGCGCGAAAGTTGGACCACTCTTTCTCGCTTAGTGCGAGTAAGTTGGTTTGTTGACCATCTTCGGAGTAGTAGTTTATGCTGCCCCTTAAGACCTTTGCTCCAGCGGGTAACAGCCCCAGGCAGGCTAGTGCCGTCATGCTTTTGCCTGATCCGGAGAGTCCAAGTACACCTAACTGATCTCCAGCTTCAAGCGTGAAGGTAACCCCATCTACCACCGGAGGGTTGTCCCCGAAGGCGATGGTTAGGTCCTGAATATCCAGAATTAGGGGCATGTACGTAAAGGTAGTTGGTGGGGTCAATATTTTAGGTACACCCTATTACAACCATTCCGGAACCGCCGCTAAAAAGTGGTAGTCTTTTGCCGCATAATCTATTTCTGCTATATAGCTTTCTCTGCCGTTGGAGATCATTAAATAAGGCACTTTGATCGGGCCATTGTAGTTGGCTGCCTGGCGGAAGACATCCGTAGTAAGTGGAACCTTAGGCGCTTTACACTCTACGAGTAAAAAAGGGCGCATGTCAGCGTCAAAAACGAGTATGTCCGTCCGGCGAGCTGCTGAATTGACCGTAACACCTCGTTCGACCGTAATGCGATTGCGGTTGTAGCGCATGTCTCCGATGAAAAAATGAAGGAGCAGTTGACGGACAAATTCTTCCGGCTGCAGCACGAGCCATTTCTTTCGGATGTTTCCAAAAACGAGCCGCTTGTTTCCTTCTTGTTTTACGTTTAATTGGGAGCTGAAGCGCATCAGCTGCAAATTAATCGGTCGGGGTGGGGTCGGGGCGGTAGGCATTAGCGAGAGTTTGCAATCGTGGGAACAAGGCCAGGAAGGTCTGGTTGAAATCTTCGTGAAAATCAACCAGGGTGTCATTGATTCCTTCCAGTAACTCTGGTTTACTGAGGCGTGGCTTCAAGCGACCGAAGACCTTAGCCATGCCTTCGCGGCTGGTGTAGAGCCGTAGCCAATCGTCTTTTACCATCTGGTTAACGTAGCCACGGACCCGATCGTCCATTTCGTCTCGCCTGCCGTAAAGACTGGCGTAGGTTGATTGAGAGAACTCAGCGAAAGGGGCCGGACCAAATTCATCCCAGTTTCTCCACAGGTGATAGTCAAACCCAATGTCCGTAATCACACTCGCGTACCGGCCGTGCTTAGGCTTGAGCAGTTGGTTGAGAGCCTTCACGTCTTCGTCCTGATCGGTTAGCGAGTCAATGGCCCGGTGCATTTCGATACCCAACTTTACGGAATCGGGCAAAAGATGTACCCTGGCGCCCTTTACAAAGTCACCCAGGAAGTTGCCGACCTGGAGGTCTGGTTCAAAATGTGAAAGCGTGAGGTGGGCGAGGAAGTTGATGGAATTGATTTTTACCTGAACCGCAATCTACCACCAAAGCGGGACTATTTAAGTTTAGCTTCTGCTTTGCGTAGATCTTCCGGTGTGTCAATGCCATATGCGGGTAGGTCCGTAAGTTCTACCTGAATGGAAAAGCCGGCGGCTAACCACCGAAGTTGCTCCAGAGATTCATCACTTTCCAGTTCTCCTTTCGCTAAAGCCGTAAGCTGCGGCAAGACTTTTGCTCGGTAAGCATAAATACCGAGATGCTGTAAATGCTTACCCTTTTGAATCCATTGCCCTACGGGCACATCGCGCAGGAAAGGAATGGCGTGCCGGCTAAAATAGAGCGCCCTGCCGTTTTCATCCCGCACAACCTTAACCACGTTAGGAGAGAGTAACGCACGTTCGTCCGTTATTCTGTGCGCCAGAGTCGCGATTGCCAGAGTCGGGTCACTGAAGGGCTGTACTACTGCCTCTATCTGCCTGGGATCAATAAAGGGCTCGTCTCCCTGAATATTTACAATTACCGAAGCGCTCGGAAAGGCCTGGGCGACCTCCGCTACGCGATCGGTGCCGCTGGGGTGATCTTCTTTAGTCATCATTGCTTCGCCGCCAAAGTCAATGACGTGGGTAAAAATCCGATCATCATCCGTAGCTACTACTACTTTGTCAATAACTGCACAAGCCTTAGCCCGTTCATAAACGCGTTGGATCATCGTTACTCCCGCAATGAGTGCGAGTGGCTTACCGGGAAACCGGGTGCTGGCGTAGCGGGCGGGAATGATGGCGATGGTCATGTTAGCGGGGGGAATTGACGGGCGGTAAAATTACGTTGTTCCCTGCAATACAAAACTGAGAATCTTTCTACCTCGCGCAAGGCACTACATCACTGCTTCGCCGAGATTCCGTACCTCGCTAAGAGGCTGGCCCATCCCTAGCCCTATCGGGAGACGGCCTTTAGGATAGAGAATAAACTTTCTGCTAGAGATGGTTTTTGCTTTCGGGTAAATCGCATATCAAATATCGCATATCGCCAATCGCATATTATCAGGCCATAGCTTCGGGTAAATTCAAAATAGAGAGCACGAAGTACTGCACAGCAAATTCCCTTTAATACCCCAATATCTTAAGCATACTCTCAGCCGTTTGCATCGGGTGCAAAACCCGATCCGTCAGGTTCCCCTGCTCATCCAGATCAATAATGATGTGCTGCGGGCTGGGAATCATGCAATGCTTGATCCCTCCGTACCCTGAGATGTTATCCTGATAGGCACCGGTATGGAAGAAGCCCAGGTATAGGTTCTCCTCATCTCCTGGCTTATTGACGGGCAGATAAACTTGACTTTCGTGAACTTCGCTGTTATAATAGTCTGAGTTGTCACAGCTCAATCCACCGATGTTTACTCGGTGGTAATCATGATCCCATTTATTGACGGGCAGTAGAATAAATCGCTCACCAATGCCCCACGCATCCGGTAGCGTCGTCATTAGGGAGTTATCGATCATGTACCACATTTCACTATCGTTTTGCTGCTTCTGTGCTAAAACAGAAAAGATAGTTGCTCCGCTTTCTCCGACGGTATATTTGCCAAATTCTGTAAATAGATCGGGCTCCGGAACATCGACCTCTTCGCAGGCTTCCAGTATATTGGAGACAATCTCCCGGACCATGTACTTATAATCAAACTCAAAGCCTAGGCTGTTGCGAATGGGCATCCCGCCGCCAATATTCAGGGCATGTAATTGCTCGCTTTCTTGCTTTAGCTTGCCGTAGAGCCGAACGGCCTTTTTGAGCTCGCCCCAGTAGTAGAGGCTATCCTTAATGCCCGTATCCACAAAGAAGTGAAGCATGTGTAACTCTAGCTTGGGGTTGTCTTTAATTCGCTCGTTGAATAGCGGTATGACGTCCGCTTCCCGGAGCCCAAGGCGACTAGTGTAAAACTCAAAATTGGGCTCTTCCTGCGTCGCCACCCGGATCCCAATTTTAGCCTTCACTTTTACGTGCTTTTCATAGTAATCCAGCTCGTGGCCATTATCGACCACCGCAATGACATTCTCAAAACCGTCATTGATTAGGCTTACTATTCCTGCCAGGTAATTATTGGGCTTGAATCCATTACAGATTATGTAAACCTCCTTGTCAATATCGCCTGCCTGATAGAGCGTTCTGATTAGGTCAATGTCATAGGCAGAACTGATTTCCAGCTGGACGTTGTGGTCTAAGGCCTCCTTCACTACATGGGCAAAATGACTGCTTTTGGTGCAATAGCAATAGCTGTACTTTCCGCTGTACCCTTGGCTGCGCATAGCTCTTCGGAAGAGGTTTCTTGCCCGTTTTATCTTGGTCCCAATACTGGGCAAATAGGTTAGCTTTAGCGGGGTGCCATACTTTCTGATTAGGTGAATCAGCGGCACTTTATTAAACGACAAATAGCCGTTTTCCAGGTCAAACCCGTTCTGAGGGAAGTCGAAAGTTTGATCGATCAGATCAAAATACTTGTTTGCCACCAGCTTGTTTTTTGCGCGGCGAAGATACTTCCCCAGTTCCTAAATTTATAGGAGCAAAAGAGAGAAACTTCCGGAGAGAATTTGTGGGCGCAAAACGCAGGTGCAAGGAGCAGCTTCCTGGCGGCCACAGGATGGGCGGAAGGCCTATACCTACACGTATTTTTTTTCTTCCTCCTGATAAAAAAAGGAGGAGCAAAGAAAAATCAAGGCTATTTTTTTTCTGAGACAAAGAGTTCTTTTCGCTCACCCATCAGTGTGCCGCGGCTGTAATGGTCATCCTCAATAAGTAGTACCTCACCAGTCGAGCCGAACTTGATGCTACTGTCAACGGCAATAACCTTGCCGCTGAAGTAGCTTTTGATGGCGTCAAAAGAAGTATGTCCAACCACCATCTTAGTAGCCTTAAGCTTCTTGAGGATTTTATTGAGGTCGTTCTCTTCAAATTCCTTGTCAAGAAAGTATCCTCGGTACCAAAGTGGCCCTTCTCTGCCTTGTAAAACCTTAAGTTTTTCAGAATCTGAAATCGCAACGGAAGGAATTACGTCAATGAGCTTGTCGTGGTAGAGGTCGTTGATTTTGCTTAGCGTATTCACCTCCCTCAGTAAGGCTTTGCTTAAGCCCCCGTGGACGTAAACAACGTCGTTGATGCGAATAGTTAGTGGGAGTGATCTTAGCCAGCGACCTAAATAGGTGTTTGGTCCATATAACTCTTGGTAAGGAGTTTTGAGCAGAGCCGTAGTTAGTAAGTAGCGCTTATGGATGTATCGTACATCACCAGCCAATATCATTGTCTCGTGATTGCCGAGTAGGAAGTGAACTCTCCCCCCTGCCTTCTCGGCCTCAAGTTGTAGGTTATGGATAAGCCAGAGTCCTTGATTGACTTCGTCTCCACGGTCGAAAACGTCTCCTACGATAACGAGATGCCCTTTCCCAAAAATCCAGTGTTGATCTTCATCAATGACGTCGAAGTTCTCTAGCAATTTTAGGGCTACTTCATACTGTCCGTGAATGTCACTGAGTGCCACAACCTTTTTTATCCCGTTGAAAGATATTTGAGGATCTCTGAGAAACTTGCGTTTGGGGTTAATCAGCTCTGGACGAAAGGAAGGAAATGCTGGAAGCTGGTCGGTTATACTGTCATTCCATACCAAGTCTTCTTTCCTCCTTTCTTCGGGCCAGGCTATACGAGCGACCAGAGTGTCTGGACTGTGGTAGACCAGATAGGGACCATCAGGCGCCATATCTTCCTGTGCTGTCACAAAAACAGGGGCTAAAAAAAGCAACAGGAAGAGTAGTAGTAGCTTGTGCACGATGGACGAATGAGTAGTTGAGTGATGAAATAACGGGCTAAAGATGTTAACTGTTTGTTACGGGCGAGAATTCCTTGCGCCTATATCTTCACTTTGCACCTGCGTTTGCGCCCAAAAGACTTTTTTGGGAAGGCCACCATTTTTTGCTTTGTGTCCCAATTCCCGCTAGAATACGCTTTTTTAGTTCAAAGTATTTTGTGCTGATAATTGGGTTAAATCAATTTTAAAATCTGCTAAATAGATATATTGAAGAATATAAAGCTCTTTTAGCGGCTCTTTACAACTCCTCTCCGATAGCTTAGCGACTGGTGTTACTACACAGATGTATCGCTTTTGAGGACGTTTGCCATACTCTTAATTTATACTTTGTGGATTCTGAAAAACCGGCCAATTATTTGCTGATTTTAAGTTCTTCAAAACGTTAAAAGTAAGAAGGACTGATGGCCGGGCATTTGAAATCTGCCGCTTTAACCAGGCGGTCAACCTGAGCTGTTATGCGTTACGTAGCTGATACCACTCCTGCTGAAGGACTGTACACCCCTCACCTTGAATCAGATGCTTGTGGCACGGGGTTTATTGCTAATCTTAACGGAGTCCCCTCGCATGATGTAGTGACGAATGCGCTTACGATGCTCGCAAATATGGAGCACCGTGGTGCTTGTGGTTGTGAACCTAACAGTGGTGATGGTGCTGGAATTATGGTCCAGATTCCGCACGACTTCTTTGCGCGTAAACTGACGGAAGCTGGTAAAGAGTTGCCCGAGAAAGGGAAATACGGAGTAGGGATGCTATTTCTGCCCGCTGAGAAGCAACTCATGGACCAGTGCCTGTTTGCCTTCGAAGATTATGCAGACGAAATGGGCTTTGACGTTATTCATTACCGGAAAGTACCGGTTGATAATGAAGAGGTTGGCCCTACTAGCCGGAGCGTTGAGCCTCGGTTCCAACAAGTATTCGTTAAGCCAAGAACAGAAATGGAGCCAGCGGCTTTGGAACGCCGGCTATTCATTCTTCGCAAGTATGCCACGCATAGCATCCACTTAACTTACCCGGAAACAAGAGACCAGTTTTACCTGGCGAGCTTTAGTTACAAGACGATTGCCTATAAAGGGCAATTGACCACATGGCAGCTTCCCGGCTATTTTCAGGATCTTAAATCACAAGATTTCAAGTCTGCTATTGCTTTGGTACACAGTCGGTTTTCTACTAACACCGAACCAAAATGGAAACTGGCACAGCCTTTCCGAATGATTGCTCACAATGGGGAAATCAACACGATTCAAGGAAACGTCAACTGGTGGAAAAGTAAGGAGAGCTTGATCCGGGAGACCTCAAAATTCACGGAAGAAGAACTGGAAAAAATCTATCCGGTTTGCGGAATGGGCCTCTCGGATTCTGCTAACTTCGATAATGTACTGGAATTTCTTACGCTCAACGGAGTAAGCATTCCGCATGCACTAATGATGATGGTGCCAGAAGCCTGGCAACACGATGAGGCGATGCCGGATTATAAGAAAGCCTTTTACGAGTACACTAAAGGCTTGATGGAACCTTGGGATGGCCCAGCCTCTATCTGCTTTACGGATGGTATTCTGGTAGGTGCAACGCTGGATCGCAATGGCCTACGGCCAAGTCGCTGGTGTTTGACGAAAGACAATGTGCTCATTGTTGCCAGTGAAGCAGGTGCCCTGCCCGTTGATCAATCTTCAATCGTACAGAAAGGACGTTTGCAGCCAGGACGGATTCTGGTGGCTGACCTCGATGAACACCGAATCATTGGTGATGAAGAACTGAAGGAAGTCATCTGTAAAAGATTGCCTTACCGAGAGTGGTTGGACGAGCACCGCACCACTTTAGAGGACCTTCCTCTTAGCCGCCGGGCTTCTGTAAGTATGGGCGAGAAAACGTTGTTCGAACGGCTTCAGCTCTTTGGTTACACAAAAGAAGACCTCAATTTTTTGCTGGAGCCGATGATCAAGGGCGGAAAAGACCCGATCGGTTCGATGGGGGCAGATACTCCGCTGGCGGCCCTGAGTCTCCAATCTCAGCACATCGCCAATTACTTTAAGCAACTCTTCGCCCAGGTTACGAACCCGCCCATCGACCCCATTCGGGAGCGTACTGTGATGTCCCTTTTCGCCATGTTAGGCAGTACGGGAAACATCATGGAGGTGAAGGCAGAGAATGCCCGTAATATCCATCTTCCTTCTCCCGTTCTGACGAACGATGAGATGGCCAAGATTAAAGAAATTCATCACCCGCATTTCAAAGCGAGTGTCATCAATTCTGTTTTTCAGATTGACGGACAGGAAGGCCGGCTTTCAGCCGCCATTGAACACATTAAGGCGCAGGCGGAAAGCCTCGTCCGTAGTGGCTATAATATCTTAGTGATCAGCGACCGGGCAGCCGATAGTAATAATGCTCCGGTGCCGAGCTTATTGGCGACGGGGGCTATTCACCACCACCTGGTTCGTAAAGGGCTCCGGGCCAAAACGAGCCTGGTCATTGAAGGGGGAGATATTCGCGAAACGCATCACTTCGCCACCTTGATTGGCTACGGTGCGAGTGCGGTTAATCCTTACCTGACCTATGCTGCGCTTTCGGAACTTCACTCTTCCGGCATCTTTGATGAGTCCAAGATGGAACGCAGCGAAGTACTATACACATACCGTAAAGCGATTGGTAAGGGCTTGCTAAAGATCATGTCTAAAATCGGCATCTCTACTTTGCAATCTTACCAGGGCGCACAGATTTTTGAAGTGTTGGGGCTTAGCCGTAGCGTAGTGGACGAATGCTTCAGAGGCTCGATTAGCCGGATTGAGGGAATGGACTATGACGGGATCGCTAAAGAAGTATTGGTGCGCCATGCATTGGCCTACCCAGCTCAGCCGATTACCAACCCTCAGTTAGAAGTTGGTGGTGTATATCAATGGAAAAGAAGGGGAGAAGCACATACTTTCAACCCCAAGAGTATCCACTACCTCCAGTTAGCTGCGCGGAAGAATGACGCAGATGCCTACGAGAAATACAAGAACGAAATCAATGAACAGACTCAGCGGGCGTTGACGCTTCGCGGCCTTTTAGCCTTTCGCCGTGGAACGCCCATCGAGATTGAGGAGGTGGAGCCGGCAGAAGAGATCATGAAGCGTTTTGCCACCGGAGCCATGTCTTTCGGTTCCATTAGTTGGGAAGCGCATACCACTTTAGCCATCGCCATGAACAAGATTGGCGCTAAGTCGAATTCTGGAGAAGGAGGAGAAGATACCGTTCGTTTTGAGATCGACGAAAAAGGTAACAACATGCGTTCCGCAATCAAGCAGGTAGCTTCCGGGCGTTTTGGCGTAACGAGTCATTATCTGACGAATGCGGATGAAATTCAGATTAAAATGGCTCAGGGAGCCAAGCCCGGCGAGGGAGGCCAGCTGCCCGGGCACAAAGTTGACGATTGGATTGGTCGGGTAAGAAACTCTACTCCCGGAGTAGGGCTTATCTCTCCGCCGCCACACCACGACATCTATTCCATTGAGGACTTGGCACAACTAATCTATGACCTCAAAAATGCTAACCGTAAAGCACGTATCAACGTAAAGCTGGTTTCCAAAGCTGGCGTTGGTATCATTGCTTCCGGAGTAGCGAAAGCTAAAGCTGACGCCATTCTGATCTCCGGCCATGATGGTGGAACGGGTGCCAGCCCCCTTAGCAGTATCCGGCATGCCGGTCTTCCTTGGGAGCTTGGCCTGGCGGAGACGCACCAGACCCTGGTGAAGAACAAACTTCGCGACCGGGTGGTCGTGCAAACGGACGGTCAAATTCGCACAGGAAGAGACTTAGCTATCGCTGCATTCCTTGGAGCCGAAGAGTTCGGGGTCGCTACTGCTGCACTGGTTGTAGAAGGCTGTATCATGATGCGTAAGTGTCACGTCAATACCTGCCCGGTAGGAATCGCTACCCAAAACCCAGACCTGAGAGCTCGGTTTACCGGAGACCCAGAGCACGTGATCAATTTCTTCCGTTTCCTCGCTGAAGACCTTCGCCAAATCATGGCGGAGCTTGGCTACCGAACCGTTAACGAGATGGTTGGAAAGGTGGAGCAGCTAAAAGCAAACGCTGAAATTGAACATTGGAAGTATAAAGCCTTGGATTTGAGCCCGATTCTGTACAAGGCAATTGCCGAAGAAGGCGTTGGCTTATACCAGAAAACGGAACAGGATCATGAACTCGACAACGTCCTGGATCGCCGACTGATCTCAGCCGCCAAACAAGCGCTGGACAATATGGAGCCTGTCGCAAGTGAATTTCCGATCAAGAATACTGATCGTTCTGTAGGCACGATGCTCTCAAACGAAATAAGTCGCCGTTTCCACGGAGAGGGCCTGCCCGACGGCGCCATTAAGTTCCGCTTCCGCGGTTCTGCCGGACAATCCTTTGGTGCGTTCGGTGCTAAGGGATTGGAGTTCCTATTGGAAGGAGAATCCAATGATTACTTTGGTAAGGGCCTGAGTGGAAGCCGGCTGATTGTCGTACCGGATCGGATCTCGACTTTTGATCCGCACGAGAACATCATCATTGGCAACGTTGCTTTCTACGGCGCGACGGCTGGTGAGGCCTATATTAAAGGAACGGCCGGTGAGCGTTTCTGCGTCCGGAATTCCGGTGTAAAAACAGTCGTCGAAGGAATTGGAGACCACGGCTGTGAGTACATGACTGGTGGACTCGTCGTGATCCTCGGTGAGACGGGCAAAAACTTCGGTGCCGGAATGTCCGGTGGTATGGCTTATGTCTACGACCCAAAAAAGACCTTGCCCAATAAGCTCAACGACGACATGGCGGACTTGGAAACGCTCAATGACTTTGATAAGCAGCTGCTACAGCAGATGGTACGTAACCACTTCACTTATACCAGCTCAAAGGTGGCTATGGACATGCTTAATAACTGGAAGAAGGAGCTTAAGCACTTCATCAAAGTGATGCCGCGTGACTATAAGCGAGTCCTGGAAGAGAAGTCAGCCCAGCCCGACGTACAAGTAAAGGCTGCAGAACTGATCTAAGGCTTACGACACACCAATTCGACTAAAAATTATAATCCTGCAATAGCAGAGAAAAACCATCTATCATGGCAGATCCACAAGGCTTTCTCAAGCACACCCGTGAGTTACCCGGAAAGCGTGAAGTAGCGGTTCGTAAACAGGACTGGAAGGAACTTTACGAGCCCCTGGCGGAAGAAAAAACGATTCAGCAAGCCAGTCGTTGTATGGATTGTGGTGTTCCATTTTGCCATAATGGATGTCCACTGGGGAATATTATTCCTGAATTCAATGATGCAGTATACCAGGAAGACTGGAAGCTCGCCTGGAATATCCTTAGTGAAACGAATAACTTTCCGGAATTCACGGGAAGAATTTGTCCCGCCCCCTGTGAATCAGCCTGCGTGTTGGGTATCAACCAGCCGGCAGTAGCTATTGAGCATATCGAAAAGAGTATTGCCGAAGAAGCATTTGCTCGTGGCTACGCCCGGCCGAACCCGCCAAGCAGTCGCACGGGCAAAAAAGTGGCGGTTGTTGGTTCTGGCCCTGCCGGTCTGGCCGCTGCCGCTCAGCTGAATAAAGCAGGACATACCGTAACGGTTTATGAAAGAAATACCAGAGTCGGGGGGCTATTACGCTACGGTATTCCTGATTTTAAGTTAGAAAAGCGAATAATTGATCGTCGTGTTGACCTGATGAAAGCAGAGGGTATTTCCTTTAAGGTAAATGCTAACGTAGGCGGAAACGTAGATGCTAAACAGCTTGTACGGGAAAGCGACGCAGTAATCTTGGCGGGAGGCTCTACCATTCCCAGGGACATTCCTTCCCCCGGAAGAAATTTTGAAGGAGTTCACTTTGCCATGGACTTTCTGGACCAAAACAACAAGCGGGTTGCAGGAGATGATTTGACCGGTACCGATGAGATACACGCAAAAGGCCTTGATGTTATCGTCATTGGAGGAGGAGATACAGGTGCAGATTGTGTTGGTACCAGCAACCGTCATGGTGCTAAGTCAGTCACACAGATTGAGATAATGCCGATGCCCCCGACGGAAAGAGATAAAAATAACTGGCCTAACTGGCCCATGATTCTCCGAACGAGTACAAGTCATGAAGAAGGGTGTGAACGAGAGTTCGCTGTACTAACGGAGGCATTCCTTGGCGATGAGGATGGAAAGCTTCGTGCCATCAAAACGGTTGATATTCGCTGGGGGAAAAACCCGGCAGGTAGAAACACTTTCGTTAAAATAGAAGGCAGCGAACGAGAGCTACCTTGCCAGCTACTGCTTATCGCAGCGGGCTTCCTTCATCCACAACATGAAGGTATGTTGACTAACCTCGGTGTTGGCCTTGATGCTCGAAAGAACGTTGCTGCTAGCCCCGAGCATGGTTACCAGACCAGTATCCCAAAAGTGTTTGCTGCTGGCGACATGCGTCGCGGACAGAGCCTGGTAGTATGGGCTATCTCAGAAGGCCGTGAGTGTGCTCGTGCTGTTGATGCCTTTCTTAATGGAGGAGAGTCAATGCTGGAAAGCAAGGATGGGGGTAACCTGGCCTTGGCTATATAAGGCTGACTTAACTTAAGCAAATCGAGGGTGTCTTACCCTTTTACTTATTGGTATTGTTTTTCATTGTCGTTGCCGAAATGGTGCCTTTGGAAAACGGGATATATTAAAAGAGCTCCATTGTGGGCTGGTTTGTTAACGTTTCCTTCCATTTCCTCATAAGATGCGGTTAATCAAGAACCCGTTTGGTGACAATGTGTGACTTCTGCCGTTATAATTGTGTAACCAAACTTGTAACGGTCATGAAACAGAATTTCCTTCTCCCTACTTTAGTCTTCCTATTTGTCGCTCTCTTTGCCCTTCCGGCAAACGCACAGCGCCCAGGTGGCACCCGTGGTTCTAGCACTACGACCGCTACCAGCCGAGCCGACACGAAGCCTTCTGCAACCCGCACTACCCGGGCCAGCACTAATCGCCAAACTAGTAGCCGCCCACAGGCCACTACTCGTACTACCCGTCGGACGAATCCGACGCCATCGACTTCTACCCGTCGTCGTACCAGTACGCCCAGCAGCACGAACCGCCGCACTAACCCTAACTACTGTCCTCCAGGTGGAACAACGGCAACGAACCGTCGTAATACCAGTACGCAGACAACTGGCAACAGCCGCCGTGTGAACCGGGGCGGTGGCGCTACTCGGGCAACTACTCGTCCAGCAACGAGATCCAGTAACACCAGGGTTACCACAAACCGTGCTGAGCGTGCTGAGCGTTCGACTAAGCTTAAGACTAATGGTCGTAGTGTAAACTTCGACGATGTATACGCCAGCCGCTCTAAAGGCAACTAGAATTAAAGTCTTCCCATAATAATCCCACGAACTGTATACATCCCGTTCCGCCAATAGGCGGGACGGGTTTTTTTATGGTGGAATGGCTGACTTTTACCTTTGCTTTGCTAGCCACCGTTGATAGTCGGCCTTCCCTTTAGCGAAGCCTGCAGCAGTCGCATAAAAGTGATGGGAACCATCTCCTTTTTCAACGTTCAGTACGTAATAGAGGAAGTCGGTTTTTGCTGGATTGAGTGCTGCCTCATAAGCTGATTTACTCGCTGAGCTGATCGGTCCGGGAGGAAGCCCATAAATTTTTCGCGTATTGTACGGGTGGTCCACTTCCACATCGCTTTTATGGATAATCCCATCCCAGCGATTAAGCAGCTTCGCGATGTAGACATTCGTTGCATCAATTCCTAAAGGAATCCCCCGTTCCAGGCGGTTATAGATTACGGAAGCTACCAAGGCTCGCTCTTCGGCCACTTTGGATTCGTTTTCGATCAAGCTAGCAATAGTGACAATCTCCTGTTTAGTTCGGCCGATTTTCTTTGCTTGCGCGTCCCAATCTACTTCCCAAACTGACTTGAACTGATTGACCATCTTGATGATGACATCTTTTGGGTGTGCATCCAACTCAACTTCATAGGTAGTAGGGTAGAGGTAGCCTTCCAGATTCCGGGCTTCTGGAGCTATCTCCTCGATCAGGCTTACATCATTCATCATGGCTAGCACCTCTTTTTCATCAATAACCGGTTCTACGGGGAACTGTGCAGCCAGACGCTTAGCTATTTCAAAACGGGTCCAGCCCTCCGGAATGGTAAGAGATTTAGTGCGTTTCTTGCCGTCCTTAAGCTGAGCTAAAACTTCCTTCGGGCTGATTGGTGACGGGAACAAGTAATCTCCCGCTTGAAGTTGAGTGCCTTGATCAAAGAATCGGAGGTATAATTTGGTCGCCAGCGGCGCTTGAATGATGTTATTCTCTTCTAGGATATGGAGGATACGGTTAGATCCCAAGCCTTGATCGATAGTGAGGTATTGACTAGCGTTTTCATGTTCTACTGGAGCCTCTATTGCGGCGTACATCCAGTAGGCAGCCCCTCCTAGAGTTAAAGAAATAAGGAGGAACAGCAGGAGTAGTCTGCGGACAAATTTCATATCAGTAAGTACTAAAAAGTCTATTTACCCAAGCGGTCAATCGCACCCGACAAGCGATTAATCATCTTGCCCTGCTGTTGAATGGTCTCCTTTAGGCCCTGCATTTCTTCCTGTACGTAACGCTGAATGTTTTGTGGCGAAGGGAGAAAGGGAGTAATTCGGGCACGAACGTACCAGATCTCGCGTAGGTCAGACATGGGAATTTTATACGGGTCGTAAAAATTGTTGTCCGCAATAACCTCCAGTTCTTTACTCTCCGCAATGAGGTTCTTTACCCGACGGACGACCACGTCACTACGGGTGACAATAACGTAGGCATAGTTGTCCTTCACGCCAGATTCCCACAAAGTAGGCTCCAGAAAAGAGCAGACAACCTTGTCGCCTTCAAAGAGGGTGGGTTCCATGCTGTCTCCTGGAATGTCAAAGCTCCGGTGAGTACCTACTTTATACTTGTAGTCAGGGAGACTGTAAGAAGGGAGGTCCTGGACAAAAGAAGGGTCCCCGAGCTCGGCAGCATAGACTGCGTGAGCGGGTAGCGGAACGTGGACGATTAATTCTTCTTCGTTGGGCGAACGGATGGTAGTCAGGACCCGGAAACTTTGGTTGGTTTCTTCGGTCATAAACATTGGCCCGTCTCCAGTCATGATGTAAACCGGATTCATTTTGTATTTGGCAATGGCCTTGCGGAGCAATTCAATGGTTACGTCTCTACGTCCTTTCAGGATTTCGGAAAGAGACTGCGGAAGATAGTCAAGGGATAGTGCGAACTGACGACTAGAACGAACCCGTTTCTCTTCTCTAAGCTTGTTGTGGCACTTAATGAAACGCTGAGAAACGACGTTATTCATGGTAGTAGTTTGTAGATATCCGAAAGATGACTCGCCAAAGATAGGAGAGTATAGCATAAATGCAATAGTGACGAAACATTTTTTTTGCAACTTTTTGCGAATGTTGGCTGGAAGCCTACTTTAACGGAAGCTCTTGTCGTTATGCGTAGTCCGTTTAGGCGCGGTCGCAGGTGCAGTGGAAGGTTGGCGGAGCCATGTTCGCGGTACGATACAAATGAGTAACTCCCTGCTTTTTACCTTTCTTTGCACCTGCGTCCGCGCCTGAATTTATCTGAAATTTTCGTCGCCACTCAGCAATAGCTCTCACTCAAAAAAATGTCCCGCTGCGTGCAAAACCCATCGGATTAGCATCAACTGACAACAAACCTCCTGGCCGTCCGTTTTCACCCAAAGCCCCTGAATATGCGTTATTTTCCCTTTTTGTTTTTGCTTGTTCTGTGTTCCTGTAGTTACACAGCTAAAGTGACGGATGGAGCGACAGCCATTGACCGAAAGCAATATGATGTTGCGGTGGATATGCTGAAGCGTGAATTCAAGAAAGCGAAATCCCGAAAAGAAAAAGGAGAGGTCGCCCTTAACCTAGGCATAGCCCTGCGCGAAACGGAGGATGACGCCGCTGCCATTGACTGGTTTCAAACGGCTTATGATAATAATGCCGGGCCACCGGCTCTGCGGGAGAAAGCAGCTGCGCTGAAGCGCTTGGAGCGCTATGAAGAAGCCATTCAGGTTTACACAGATCTGGGCTTTGAAATTGGGTCCAAGTATGAATTTCGCAAAGACATCAGTGGTGCAGAGTTGGCACTTGCTTACAAAGAAGCAGAGGATGCCGGCAAGCCCCGACCATTTACCGCCACAGCTGCTGACTTTAACACCCGCCAGGCAGACTACGCGCCCGTTGTGTTTGAAGACCGGTTGATCTTTACCAGCGACCGCAGTGCTTCTAACGGAGAAGAAACCTTTAAGTGGACTGGTAGGGGGTTCACCGATCTTTTCATCGTTGATCCAGAGGCTCGTGGTGCTAGCGTAGACGTTTTCGATGCCCGCCTCAACACCGCTGACCATGAAGGGACCCCGGCTTTCAGCGCTGATGGTGCTTACATGATTTTTACCCGTTGTGCTTCGCCTGCTAAAAAAGCGGATGCCTGGTGCGGACTCTTTCGCTCAGAACGGGTAGGCGAAGGCTGGGGGCCAGCAAAACAACTTCCTTTTATCGAAAATGGCGTTAACTACATGCACCCCGCACTATCTACTGATGGTAAACGCCTTTACTTCAGCGCCCTGATGGAAGATGGCTGGGGCGGATACGACATTTACGTGAGTAATCTACAGGACACGGGGGAGTGGGGAGATCCCATTCTGATGAACCGTGCCATTAATACCCAGGGCAATGAGCAGTTTCCGAGCTTAGACGGAGATACCCTTTTCTTCGCTAGTGATGGGCTTGAAGGTTTAGGTGGGCTTGATATCTTCCGTACTTATCCCATGGCAAATGGCCGTTTTTCCGCGCCTAAAAACCTTGGACCGCCGGTGAACAGTGGAGCGGATGACTTTGGCTTCACAATCCTTCGGCGAGAAGGAAGTGGCCTAGACGCGACGATGACGGGCTACTTCAGCAGCGCCCGCTCTGGCGGCGCAGGCAGCGACGACATCTACCAGTACACCAAACGGGTTATACCTCCCCCTCCAGAAGACGCTACTCCAATTGTCTACCGCAACGTACTGGATGTTACTGTCGTAGAAAAAATCTACGAAGACCCCGCTGACCCCAAAAGCCGGGTGTTAGGCGTAAAGCCAGTGCCTAACGCTTCTATTGTCGCCAGTGTCGGGGAGCAAAACAGAACGGTGAACACGAATGCAGAGGGAATTTTGAGCCTGGTCCTAGTTGATGACCAGAGCTACGCCTTCCGAGCTGAACGAGAAGAATACCTAGTGGCAGAAGGCCGCTTTTCCAGTCGGGACCTGCCACGTGATCCGGAGGCTCCAGAACAACGCTACGAGCTGGAGCTTGAATTGGAGAAAATATTCCGGAACCAGGAGGTCGTACTGAAGAATATCTACTATGACTTTGAGGAGAGCTTCATCCGGGATGATGCTCAGCCAACCTTGAATGAGCTGACGGCTTTGCTAGACCGTAACCCGGCTATTCGAATTGAATTGGGGTCTCACACGGATTGTCGGGGTCCAAAGGCTTATAACCAGAACCTAAGTCAGGCACGGGCGCAGTCGGCTGTAGATTATCTTATTAATCAGGGCATTGCATCTGATCGACTTACGGCCCGTGGTTATGGCAAAGACCAACCCATCGAGGATTGTCTTTGTGACCGGTGCTCAGAAGAGGAGCACCAGAGGAATCGTCGTACTACATTCCGGATCCTGGATTGACCAGTACGTTAGCGCTTTATAATCCGAACGGTATAAATCTTTCCTTCCGCCGCCCTTACTCTTACGAGGTACATGCCGGAAGGATAGTCGCTCAGGTCAAAATTCTGATCGTTACGCAAAGTAATGATTCTACCTCTTGGGTCAAATACATCAACAAATCTGGCCGGACCGCTCAGCCGGACATTTCCCGTAGTGGGGTTAGGGAATATTTTTACGCCCAGCTGTTGTAGTGTTGTTACGTCAGAAAGTACATCAATGGTGATTTCTTGTACTATCCGTGTTGTACAAGGAGCCAGGGTAGCGGTAAAGACTACGGAGTAGGTTCCACGGCTGGTATAGGTGTGAATCGGGCTCAGTTCTTCACTGGTGTTACTGTCGCCAAAGTCCCAACTCCAAGATTCTGCATTACTAGAAACCATAAATGCTGCCGTTGCGGTATCAACGGTGAAGTCAAAGTCGATCGTAGCGGATTCAAGTACGACGATGTCAACGGTAGCAACAGAGTCTGCGCCTACGGCATCAACTAGTGTAAGGGTACCGGTATACATACCCGGAGAGTTATACGTAACAGCTGGCGCTGAATCTGTAGACGTTTCTGGCTCTCCGCCAGGAAAATCCCAGCGACGGCTGGCGTAAGTTCCTTCGCTGTCATCTCTGACAGTAATGGAAAGAGGCGAACATCCACTGGCGTCTTTTACGTCCGTTCGCGCTACGGCAAATTCACCGACAATGATGGTTCTCGTGGCCACTACTATCTGGTCACAGTTCTCGCTGGTCAGCGTAATGGTTACTGTATATTCACCTGCTTCGGTGAAGCTGTGGTCCAATGTTTCTTCACTACCATCTATAATCGTTCCATCGCCAAAGTTGTAAATGATGGAGACGAAGTTGCCGGGATTTGTAACGGATGCCGTTACGTTCTCACGATCCGAAGAGATATTGGCTTCCTCGGCAAAAGGAGCGGCATACACGGTAAAGTCGGTAGTAGCTCCTTCATAGGTGACCCCGTCAGCTACCAGCATTTGTTGTACAGTAAAGGTGCCTTCCGTTCCGTTGTCAAAATCTATTAGAAGGTTACGGCCGTCCGGGCTAACGATATTCAAGCCATCATTTTCGGGGGTGATCTCCCAGGTTACCTCCTGGGCGCCGGCACTTTCGTCCGTTATCCCAAGTGTTTCATTACTACATATGGTAGTAGCCGTTATACCTAGTCCTGGGAAAGGTACAGGGATTTGCACGACCTGTTGTCCGCCATTGACTCCTGTTCCAGCTGGGTTCTGCGTAGGGCTGCATTCGTTAGATCCGAGACGGAGTCCACTGCCGCCAGCATCAAAGGAAGTAGTCGGGTTGTAAGCGGTGCGATCAACAACTCCGGTCAATAGTCGACCGCCACCACCACCGCCTCCAGGGCCAAAACAGCGATCACTGCTGTTGTTAGTGCTGCCACCTTGGCCACCATTGAGAGAAATTTGCGGGCTGCCGCTTACCACATCGGCAATCATCATTACTGTGCCTCCTGCGCCACCGCCGCCGCCGCCATCACCAACGACTGTTTGACCTTCCTGGCCATTCGCTAGTAATTCGGTGCCTTCGGTAAATACTATTTCTGCTGCCCAAAGAACAATGATTCCACCGCCATTTCCTCCGTTTGCATCGCCGGTATTGTTGGCATGGCCAGCTCCGCCGCCGCCGCCGAAATAAATCCGATCGTTCTCTGCGGTTAGTCCTCTGCCGCCGCGGCCGGGGAAAGTTCCTCTGCATGCACGGTTAAATATGCCATTCACGACATTGATGCCACCGCCACCGCCTTCAGCAGTATTACCACCGCCAC
>CALIGP010000387.1 GCA_938021455.1 uncultured Lewinella sp.
CTGATCAGATCTTCGAAAAGGCTCTTTGAATACAAGCGTTCCGGTATTGAGAATACCTGTAAAGAGGCGGAGATGTTCGCTGCTCAATATCAGCAACTCCATGAGATTACGCGCCAGCTGATGGACGAACACCGCTCCTTATTAGGAGAAGTTGGCTGTCAGTGCGAATAAGCCATTCTGTCAGTTTTTCGCTTCAATAATGGCAGAACTGGCCATTAGAGCATGTCAAATAACCAGCCAAACAAGCTGGTGATGGCCCAAACCACCATCATGAAGATAACCAAAAGCGTTATCACAACCCCCAAGACTACCGGCCAGACACTACCGGTATGCCTTCCTTCCTCATAATACTCCCGCATCAGCACTGCATTCCGGTAGTTGGCCTTATAGATCAAGTCAAAGATGTTCCCCAATACGGGAATCGTCCCGACCAGGGCATCCAGCGCCACATTGAATAACATTCTCGCTGCCAATTGGGGGCTAGCCCCGTGCTTCGCCATTGTCGTGATCAACACTCCAGACATGCCTAAGGACACCAGATCTCCTGCCCCTGGAATGAGCCCGAGCAAGAAATCAAGGCCAAAACGTATGTCAGTTCCGGGAATCTTAAACTTCGTATCCAGCAAGCGGCTGAAGCCGTCCACCATTTTCAGTTGGGGTACATTTCGCTGCTCATCCGTAAAAATGGGCGCGTTGGTCACCGGCTGTTCCATGGTCCTCAATTTCGTTATGCGTTAAAAAACAGGAGCACGAAGGAAATAAATCCTCCGTGCTCCGGCTAAAGTAGTGGAAAGAAGTTTAAGTCAGCGGGTGCCAATAAATACTTCTTTCATCCTTTTATCTTCGTAAAGAGCCTATTGCTGAAGCAGCTGCACCCATAAAGCACCAAGCGGATTTTGTAATGCATCCTTCCAAAGCGCATTACCACTCCAGCGCTGCCGCTGAGAGCCAGCATCAGAGCCGCCAGCCTCGGCCGCCAGGAAGTCAGCCTTCTTCGTCCAGCTTATCTTTTGGGCTTCGTCAAGTTTAGCGTTCAGGGTCGCTACGGATCCAGTCAACATGGTTTCAAAGGACGACTTCACCTTTTCCATTTCAGCATGGATACGCGCAGCTTCTTTCATTTGACTGTCCGAAGGTTTACCGGGGAACGTGCTGATATCGAAGTAGAGATTACCCATTTCTTCCCGTAAGCGGGAGCCTTCATTCACGTAGCCATCTCCCCCCAGGAAGACCAGGCCATCTTTCATGGACTTTGCCGATTCACTAATTTCCTTAGCCATAACCCCCATTTTTTTCTTCTGGGGTGTCATGGCGCCAAATTTCTCTTCGACCTGTCCCAATACGTGGTAGATCCAGGCGAGTTCCTCGGTATCGTCATATACCTGCATGAGCAGTTCACGCTGTGCTTCCCGATCGGCAACGGAGTAAACATCGCCTTCTTCTACTGTAAGTTCAATTTTAGTTTCATAGGTTTCTTTACCCTTCACAAGCTTTACATCGTAAGTACCTGCGGGTAAGTTGGGCCCCGAAAGCGTTCCGAATAAAGCAAAACGGTTTTTAGTGGGTGCAGCCTTAGGTTTGCGAATACTGGTGGGTAGCTCAACGACGTTGAGGCCTGCTCCCTTGCCCGCAGGTAGCGTACGCAGTAGTCTACCATCTTTCCAGACTTCGACGTACATCTTACCAAACATATGCCGGCGTTGGTTATAGTACATGATGCGGGCGGCCCGGGGTTGGTTACCGCCTACGAAGGTGCCACTACCGCTAAAGTCGCCCATACCGAGGCCGGTTCCACCGCCGAGGAAGGCAGGCTTCACCTCAAGGAAAGTAAACTTCTTACTAGTTGTTTCAGCCGTAAGCTGACGCAGAGCTTCGAGATCGTCCAGAATGATGATACCGCGTCCGTGAGTTCCCATCACCAGATCCGCCTCCCTTGGTTGAATGACCATATCGCGTACTCCCACCATAGGCAGGTTATTACGGAAGGGAGCCCAGCTTGCGCCTCCATCCAGACTGATGTAGAGCCCGAACTCCGTTCCCAGGAATACCAGTTGTGGATTGACGAGGTCCTGGCGTACGCTGAGCGCGTAGCCGCTCACGTTATCGTCCGTTATTTCGGTCCAGCTTTTGCCTCCGTCAGTAGTTTTGTAGAGGTAGGAGGTTGGGTCTCCGGTCCGGTGGCCGTCGAAGGTAACGAAGGCGGTGTTGACATCATGTGGGCTGGGCTCCACAAAAGTTACCCACGTATTAGCGGGCAGATCAGGGAGCTGACCATTGAGCTTTGTCCAGTTCTTACCGCCATCACGGGTGAGTTGCAGGTTACCGTCATCGGTGCCTACCCATACCGTGTTGGCGTCCAGTGGGCTCTCCGCCACGACGTAGATCGTTGTGTGGTTTTCCGCCGTTGAGTTATCAATACTTAGTCCACCGCTTAGGTCCTGCTTTTGCTTTTCAGGGTCATTGGTCGTCAGATCTGGGCTGATGCGTGACCAACTGTCTCCGTCGTTCGTAGAGCGGTAGAGGTACTGAGCACCGAAGTAAATACGCTTACCGTCATTACTTAAGTGAACCGGCGCATTCCAGTTGAAGCGCAGGGGGTCTTCGCCCTTTTGTGCGTAAGGCGGAATGGATTTGGCCTGCCCCGTCCGCTCGTCGTAGCGGACGAGCTTACCGCCCTGGTATTCGCTGAAAACAATGTGCTCTTTAGTTGGGTGGCGGAAGGAGTAGAAGCCGTCTCCGCCGAAGGTTTTCTTCCAGTCAGAATTGGTAATACCCCCGGCGCTGTTCGCAGCGGCGAACCAAGAGCCATTATCCTGCAGGCCGCCATATACACGGTAAGGCTTGGCATTGTCCGCACTCACGTGGTAAAACTGGCTGAGGGGAAGGTTCATCCACATCTTAAAAGTATAGCCCCGGTCGTAGCTTTCATACACGCCACCATCGGTAGCGACCAAAATATGCTTACTGTTGGCAGGATCAATCCAGATATCGTGAAAATCAGAGTGAACGCCCTGGTCAAACATCCGCCAGGTGTCACCACTATTGTCGCTGATGATGCCGTTGAGGCCACATTTAGCAACAATTTCGGCGTTATTAGGATCGATCTCGATCCTGCTGAAGTAGAAAGGACGGATACCCGTATTTTGGTTACGGCCGATCATTTTCCAGTTGGCACCGGCATCTTCGCTGCGGTACATACCCTTGGTTTCGTCCGTTCCGGTTTCAACACTGGCGTAGAGAATGTTACCGTCCGATGGGGCAACGGCAATGCCGATGCGACCGAGCTTTTCCTGCGGGAGGCCGTTAGAAAGCTTTACCCAGTTTTTGCCACCGTCAGTAGTTTTGTAAAGGCCGGAGTTTCCGTTGAGACCTGAATCAAAAGTCCAGGGTAGGCGACGGTGACTCCACATGGCAGCATAGAGTACATCGGGATTGTTGGGGTCCATGGCCAGGTTAGCGGCTCCGGTATGCTCATCGATGTAGAGTACTTTCTCCCAGGTTGTTCCTCCATCGGAGGATTTGAAAACACCACGTTCTTCGTTGCTATCCCAAAGGTGGCCCATAGCGGCCACGTAGAGTACGTTGGCATCTTCCGGGTGGACGGAAATATCGGCGATTCGTTCTGAGTCATCCAATCCGATGGGTTTCCAGTCAACCCCGTTATTACTGCTTCGGTAAATGCCCGTGCCCACACTTACGCTGTTACGCGGCCAGGGTTCGCCGGTGCCTACGTACACTACGTCGGTGTTAGAAGGAGCAATGGCGATGGCGCCGATGCTCTGAGAGTAGTCATCAAAAACGGCTTGTACCTGCCCACCCGATGAGGTCGTTTTCCAGACCCCGCCTCCTGCGGCACCAATGAAAATGGTGGCGGCATCGTCGGGGTTCACGGCCAGACAACTAACTCGTCCGCTCATGACGGCCGGACCAATTTGCCGGGCCCGAAGGTCCCCGAATAAGGCGGTGGTGGTTTTAAAATCCGACTGAGCGGAAAGGGCTGACGCAAAGGCCAGTAAAAGCAAAGTAAATGTGTGCTTCATGATGTTGAATGTGGTAGTAATTAAAGTATAGGGGCGACGGCGCGCGGGTGCAGGGTTTTGCTTTCCTGACGCTCCGCGTCAGCCGAGTGGAGGGGTAAGGGTCGTATTTGCTGTTGTAAATATGTAGAAGTACGACACACTACACCGGCGCTAAGACCAGGCTCTTCCATAGAAATTTACCCCCTAAGTCAAAGTAGCTTGAGTAAAGAGGCGAAATCTCAATTGCTCCCACCTTTGCACTTCGATCCATTTCCTTGCACCTGCGGCCCCGCGCCCAAAAAACGAAAGGCCGGATTCCCGACGGTAGTCATGGAAATCCGGCCTCCTCCGTTATCCGGAATTCGTTCGGCGATTTAGTTCTTCTTCTCCTCCTTCTCCGGCATGGAGAACATTGAGGTCTCGATTTCCGGATTAAGCATTGCTTCCGTTACGGTGATTTTCTGAACGGTCTGACCGTTAAACTTCACCTCCATGAACATAGGCATCATCAGGTCGTCCACTTCCTGGTAATCGCTCATGAATGTTTCCATCACGGCTCCTTTCTGAGGGCCAGATTTGATCGGGCTCGTCATCATCACCGGAATCATGTACTCCGTATCGAAGTAGTACGTGTGATCATAGCCTTCTTCGTTCGTTACGCGGATACCGTAAGTCGGGGTTCCTTCGATTTCCTTGCCTTCTACACTTTCCAGGGTAAAGCCACGCTCTTTAGAGTTAATGAATTCACTAAGGAATTTTTGATCTTTGCTCTGCTCTGACTCCTCCGGAGACATTTCCGTAGGCTCATTGATGCCCATAAATGGCATTACCTGCCAGGCCGTTTCGCCGTCGTAGGCTTGTACGATTTTCTGTCCCTGAACGTCAATTTCCAGGTGGCTCTTGTCGCCTTCGGCACTGATGATGGTCATCGGAAACTCCATGCCCTGCATGGCAGCTTTGCCTTTCATCTTCATGGCCTTCACCGCTAACCAGGCTTCCTCGCCGCCAATGTTCTCGATGTAGGTGTCCGCAATTTCCTGAGCAGAAGGTGCATCTTGTGCAAACAGGCTGGCGCCAAAGATCATCATCAGCGCGAGTAGAGAGGTAAGTTTTTTCATAGTCTCAGTTATTTATTGTGGACATCTAATAGCGCCCACGGTTGTTTTGTTGACCACAAACGTAGCACCGCCTTGACGTCTTGGCTCACTTTCTTGGATGAACGGTCTGTTTTCTTCGATGGAAGGGATGGGGAGGAAGTAGACGGTGGTAAGTAGACGGTAAATTGGTAGACGGTAGACAAGTAGGCCTGAATTAGTGCCACCTCGTCTTTTCTGTACCTAAGCCCTACTTACTCTTACTCTCCTTCATTTCGAAGTTGAACCCACTTTCTTCCAGCTTTCTATAGATCGCCTCATCGAAGCGATAGAGCTTTGCCGGACGGTGAGCAACGCCCTCCTGCGTACGGTTCAGGTCTTCCAGCAAGCCCATCGAGAGAATCTTCTTGCGAAAGTTGCGTTTCTCCAGTTCCGTTTCCCAAATGGCTTCGTAGAGGTGCTGTAATTCTGTGAGGGTAAAAGCAGGAGGAAGCAATTCGAAACCGACCGGGCGAGTCCGGATACTCCTCTTTAGTTTGTCCAGAGCAACGGCAACAATTTCCTGGTGATCAAAGGCCAGCGCTTCCAGGTCATCAACCGTATGCCAGGTAATTTCCTGCGCCACGCCAGCGGCGCGGGGGCGAAAGTCAGCGATTTTCACTAAGCTGTAGTAGGCAACCGTAATAACCCGGCCAAAACCATGTCGGCCAGGGCTACCAAACGTTCGGAGTTGTTCCAGGTAGACATTTTCCATACCCGTCATTTCCCGAAGAACGCGAGCTGCAGCAGCTTCAAGGTCCTCTTTGGGTTGAACGAAATAGCCGGGCAGGGCCCAAAAATCCTCAAAAGGTTGCTCGTTTCTGCGGATGAGCAGAATTTTCAGCGTGCCTTCGTCAAAGCCAAAAATGACATTGTCGACAGTAAAGGCCGATTTGAAAAAATCATCGAAGTTCTTTCTTGCTTGCACACTGGATGGTTGGAGTAGAAAGCCAAAGATAGTGTACAAGTTACAATAAGCTGGAAAATAGTCGGGGAGTTCGGTAGACAAAGGGCTAAAAAAAACCCACCCGCCAGGGTTTCCAACGCGTAGAAATTAAAGACAGATGCGGGCCATCCATTCCGGGATCAAAGAAAAGCAGTCCGAAGTGGTAGACATCGATCGAGGCCGTTACCTCCGAAAATCCCTTGAGCTCTTCCCAGGCTTGTTCCATGCCTTCGGACCAGTGAATATCGGCGATGATAAAAACCGATTGTTCTCCGGCTAGCGGGAGTAGTTTCCGTACGTAGTCCAGGGTGGGTTGGTATCGATGGTCTCCATCGCAGAAAAACAGGTCGAGTGGCTGATCGGTCATTGATTTTCGCAGGAAGGTTTCATTGGCGTCGAGCCATTCCTGGAACAGGCCAACGTAGGCCAGTAGCCCCGGGCCGGTTCCGGCTTTAGCGAAT
>CALIGP010000388.1 GCA_938021455.1 uncultured Lewinella sp.
GAAGTACAAAATTGAGGTGCAGTTTCAGGCCCCGCCGACCAGGACGACGCAGGGGGATTTGGGGTAGTTTGGTAGACGGTAGACTGCAGGGCGGTAGAGGAATAGATTGCACTAAGAACACGGCTAGCTAGATTCAGGGCACGCCCTACCTACGATTTGGTCTTCTCATCTATCCAATTCTGATAGTCTTCCGGAGTATCAATGTCAACGGGTGATTGCCGAAAACGGATGATATGAACGTTGTCTCCCGCTTGTTTAATCAAGGAGCGAGCACCTCGTTGTCCTTCCCCTGAAAGCAGATCATCCTTGTACCTGGCGGGAAAGATGGCTGGCACGCCAAGCCTCTCGGGGTACCAGGTAGCGATGATTTTGTTCGGGTTACGGAGAAAAGGGTCCGACAAAAAAGCGAGGGATTCTGCACTCAGGGACGGCTGATCCGCCAACGTAATGAAGTATCCTTTCGGATCGAATGCACTCGCAGCACGCACACCTGCGGCGATGCTGGAGGCCATGCCTTTACGCCAGTCGGGGTTGTGGGCGAAGGTGATGCCTTCAATGCCCGATAGATGCTCCTTGATTTCAGCAGCGTAAGCTCCGGTGACGACGACTAAGGGATCCTCCAGGGCAGCATTCACGGCTGATTGAAGCATACTTCCATTGCCTACGTCCAGAAAGAGCTTCGGCTCCCCCATCCGCCGGGATTCCCCGGCGGCAAGAACAATGGTGACCAGTAGTGGGCGATTGTCTTCCGGCATCAGATACGAGGGAGTACAATTTCAATCACCTTAGTATCCGGCGGAATGCTACTCTGCTCGACTTCCTGCATCCAGTTACCGGCGTCTAAGCGGTACCAGACACCATCGCTGACGGCGTAGGTGCGGCCTTCCGCTTCGGATCCATAAACTTCCATATCCCCGGCCAGGCGCTCCTGTAATTCGGCAAAAGTACTGCCCACTCGCAGACCGGGTTCCGTTACTACTTTAGAAGAGGTAATAGTAATTTCTCCGATCATTCTTTCGTCGCGGGGCTCAGGAACCAGGTAGCCGAGTTCTTCGCCTTCAGCACCGTCAATGTATAGAACATCAAATTCACCATCAGGGGTGTCTAATTTCCCTTCGCGGAGGCCGGCAGAAAAATCAGCCAGTAAGTGGCCTGGCATCATGCCGAGTAGCCCATCCATCGTAATCAGGTAAGGATCTTCAGCGTCGATGGCATAGTTATCCGTGTTATCTCCGTTAGGATCTTCTAGTACGGCTTTACCGACACCTTCTTCTGAGGTTCGGTCATCCATTGTTTCCGGGGCATCCCCTCCACAAGCGACGAATAAAAAGAGAACCGGAAGCAAGAATATAACTTTGATCGTTTTCATGGGTGTTGGTTTTTCGTTTGCCGAAGATAAAGCTATCCGCACTAAGCTTTGTTCGATTAAACTCATGAAAAAGCGGGCGCGGACGCAGGTTCAAAGTGATAGGTGGGGAGCAATGCTTACCGCTGCCCCGATTTTTGCCTCTCACTAAGTCCATGTGAAAACACCACAGCCGTTACCTGCATGATGGCCTAACCGATTCCTCCATCCTAAAAATGAGAAAGGGCAGCCGTTTTCACGACTGCCCTTATGAAAGTGAGCCCAGCAGGACTCGAACCTGCGGCCGCCAGATTAGAAGTCAGGTGCTCTATCCGCTGAGCTATGGGCCCAAACTTCCCTAATAAGACCAAAGGGGACCTAAAAGTTGCGCGCAAAGTTAACGCCTTTAGTTTGATTGTACGTGGTGAAGATGAATTTTGAATGTACGTTGTCAGATTTCATGTCACTTCTTCACCTGAATATACGCATCTACTTTAACGTAAGAAGTTAGCTCTACCCCCTTCGGTTCCCGGGTACTGATGCTGAGTGGCAGTCTGAATTCGATCGATTCATCAGTGTACTTTAGAATGGGTAAATGATTAAAGAAGGAACCATCTTTATTGATCAGGATGAGGTAGTTACGATCGGGTGACAATTGCCAATTACGGTGTTCCAAGAGCCGGTCTCCGGAGAAAAGGAAGTATTCCCCATCAGGATTAAAGTTGATCTCCAGGCCGGGCAGGTCGCGGTAATGAATGCCTCCCTTCTTCAGGAAAGATTCTTCATAAGCAAAACTCACACCGAAGGTGTCGGCCGGCGGATAGCTGGTGTCTACGGTAAGGCGGCCCTCGTTGAGCTGACGGCTAATTGTTTCCAGGCTTACGGTTTCTGGAATGATGGATACAATGGGTGTCAGCTCCACCTCTACAGGAGCGTAAGCGCCGTTCGTTTCCACCACGTAGTGGGCGGAGAGATTACCTTCTTCATCTTTATTGACCACGAAGGGTCTAGCACCCAGAGATCCCTTTTTCCTGCCAAAAAACAAAAACAGGAAGCTTCCACGCATGGGAATCGGCGAAAAGCCACCGAGTACACTTCGTGCATCTGATCCGTTTCCGTTTCTACGAAAACTTACGGGATCCTCCGTATTTCCGTCACTGATCACGTAGTAGTCTTTGATATCTTTTGTCCTTTTCAGTTTCGGATCATTACCAAAATAAATCCGACTACTACCATTCTCCGCGTCATTAAACAGAAAGGTTTTCCCCAAATACTCGGAAGGGGGCGCGACTGTAAGCGGCGAGTCATTCGGTTCAAAAATAGCAGATGTAATCAGGCTGTCGTGCAGGTATAAGGTTAGGTTTAAATTTTCACCTACTTGCTCAGCGGTAATGGCCTGTTTATTAGAATCCAGTACCGTTGGATCTACGACGAGCTTCAGTTTGTTTTCCAAACCCGTAAAATGGTTATTCAGGATTACCGTATCGCCCCGAAAACTGGCCACATCTCCTACAGATAACGGATCCATCAAAAATGGACTTCCCTCCGGATTGTCCAGTGCAAAGACCCATTCCTGATTCAGATAGTCTTGCCTTTCTGCTGAGGGTGCATTACCACAGGCAAAAAGAAAGCAAAGTAAAACAAGAGGGTAAAGAGAGTTTAGGTAAGGCAAATCAATAGGTTTTTGGGGTATATCGTAAAGTTACGGGTAAGAAGCGACAAAAGATCAGATACCTATTAGCTTGGTTGTGGTGGGCGGCCCCGTTCAATAATTCAAAATCAATTCAAAGCCCGCATAATCCCCCCGCTGAATGCCCCCGACACCGGGCTGAGAGAAGTAGTGACTGAGTTGGCCATCGGCCGGCAGGTCTCCGCGGTCTCCGGAGATGGCGGTGTAATGCAGACCTACGCGGACTTTGCCAGGTACCAAGTGATAGTTTACGCCGGCATTAATGATGGTCTCCTTACCTCCAAAGTAGTTGGTAGCTAACACGGCAGGATAGTCCTCCATATCCGTCGTGCCGTCGAAGCCGTAGAACATCAGGCTTGGCTCCAGGTACCGCGGCACGTCTGCTCCGGCGGGAGAAACATCGATATTCACCCCGGTTCTTATCATCCAGGTGGCGGACTCCAGGTCGGGCTCGGATGATTTTCGGATCATCCGGTGGTATTCGCCTTCAAGGTGAAAATGGCCAACGTTAACCAGACCGTCAAGGCCCACGAGAGAGGTGCCTCCTGGGGCGGCTCCGGTGGATCCTTCGCTGGCCAGGTTGAGGGCTAAAGCGACGGTGCGGCGCTTACCAAAGCTATTGGCGGCGGGCAGGCCATAAGACCAAGTTTCTTTTTCCGGGTCACCGAACATGACGTTAAGTCGGCTAACCAATAAGGAGCTGGAGGTACGCCCTCCGGTAATTCCGTTGTTCTGCGGGTTAAAAACACCCGCCCGGTAATCGATGTGCATCTTACCTGACAGCGACGTAAGACCTCCCAAATAAATTCCTCCAGCTCCACCAGGGCCAGTTCCCGTTAGGTGTTGCCGCATATACCATTGGTTGAATCCCTTTTCCATACTGCTGGTGCCCAGAGCACCACTCATACTCTCCCGCCCAACGGGCGGGCGCAGGTACCCCCCAATCACGTAAAGAGCCTCGCTCTTGGGGCTAAGTTTGTACTGAGCGAAGATGTCCCAGATCTGAGCATTGGGAAAAGCGCCGTTGTTGACACCTCCGGGAGGGCCGGAGCGCTGGTCTTCACCGATCCAGTCGGCGGCCCCCAGGAACTTCAGAAAAAGTCGGTCACCAATCTTTGCCGTAGAGCCGAAACGCATGCGGCGAACAAGAAAGTTGAGTCGATCAGAGGCGTCTACGTAAGTATCGGATTCAGGAACATAATCCTGATGCCCCATGGTGTAGGTACTCCAGAGTTGAACACCGAGGATGGGCTTGATTTCCCAATTTTTAAAGCTTGTTGGGGAGTCTTTTTCGGTCTGGGCGGTAAGAATGGATAGACCGGAGAGAAGAATAAGCAGGAAGAGGGGGCGGATGAGAGGTTGCTTCATCGGGGCAAAATAGGGCGCTGAGAGGGAAAGGGCTGCTGTGGAAGGGAAAAAAGAACAATGGAGTTGGCTGGCTGCGCAGCTGGAGAGTTTCACGCAGATGGACGCGGAAGGAGGAGAGGGCGCAGAGAGGAAAGGCTGCTGCGCAGCTTAGGGAGTTCTCGCGCGGAGACTGCGGAAGGTAGGAGAAAGGCGGAGGGAAGGGCTGCTGCGCAGCTGGAGAGTTTCACGCAGATGGACGCAGAGGGAGGAGAGGGAGCAGAGGGGAAAGGCTGCTGCGCAGCTTAGGAAGTCCTCGCGCGGAGACTGCGGAAGGTAGGAGAAAGTCGGAGGGAAGGGCTGCTGCGCAGTTCGAGAAGATCACGGATTGCGCGCATGAACGCGGAAGGGGAACGCGATGGCAAGTTAAATCTGGCCGCGCTACGCCGCTACCCGCTGCAATTTCCGAACGACTTCCGCATCCGCTACTGGAGCGAAGAGAAGATCTCCTTTTCGGTCATCTACTACTTCGAGACGGAGCTGAGTGGCCAGCTCTTTGGCCAGTCGGCCGAGTTCCTGGGCGTAGGGCAGGGAATTCCCCAGTGCAGCGTAATGGTCAATGATGCCGACCCGGATCAGTTCGTAAGCATCTGCGCGGATGAGCAGATCGCGGAGATCGAAACTGGCGGAGGGTTTCTGTCCGCGGCCTTCGAGTTGGTCGCGCAGATCAGCCATGGTGGTGAGAACGACATTTTCTTTCCGGAAATGGTTCCAGAACTCTCCCGTACCCCGCTTAGAGCTGTAGTAAGCCAAGTGGCGGCTCTCCGCCGCTTTTTGGCAACTGATACGGGCCATCGCTTTTGTTTGCTCGAGTAGCTCGAGCGTCTCCGTAGCCGTAAGGCTAACGTGCTCTGGGTATACTTTTTCTTCCTTATTTAGCTTAGTCGCAATGGCTTGCTTAACCTTTGATTTGCTACTTAGGGCGATTAGCTTGGCCAGCTCCAGTTGAAGGTAGTACTCCTGCATCAATGCTCCCTTACTTTGGGGGGAACGGGCATAATCCTTCAAACCTTCGGGACGACGGATACCATCAACAAACTGAAACACGTCCTTCAACCAATGACGAACATTGTTTTGGTAATGATGGTCCGCCAGGCCGAGTGCCCGGTGAAGCTCCGTAGCCTTAACGACTCGGGTACCTTTCTTACTGATGAGAATTTGTAAATTCATGTTTGAAAACCGCTGTTGATAAAACAAATTTAGGAAGTGTTTGAATTAAAAACAACTTTAAAACAATTTATTTTTCACTTTTTAACGCTAAAATTGACTAATACTTAATAAAATGGCCAATAATTAACTTTTTTGATTATACTTTATTGACGTACTAACCACCATAAAGTTTGGAAATACATTTTCTACCGTCTTCCCCTTGCCTTTAGCCTTAGCTTGCACCTGCGTTCGCGCCCAGTTTCCGCTACTGCTCCGATGGTGCCGCCAAAAAGTGTACTATTGTCCTACAATTTCTTCACTCATGACACCGCTACTCGAACAGGTTTATGATCCCAATGACTTCCGTCGCCAGGGCCACGCCCTAGTAGACCGTCTCGCTAACTATCTGGAAGCCTGCCCTACCCTACCCGCCAACCCACTCGTTGAGCCAGAGGATTTGCTGACCACCTTCCGCACCTTACTAGCTAAAAAGGCTAAACCGGAGGAGTTGTACGAACTCATGCTTCGCCATAGTCTACATCTACATTCTCCTGCCTACATGGGCCATCAGGTGAATCCGCCTGCTCCTTTAACAGCCTTAAGTGATTTACTTAACGGTATTATTAATGGTAGCACGGCCATTTATGAAATGGGCAGCACCGGAGCCGTCATGGAAAGGTTGGTGATTGAAGCCTTCGCCAAATTGCTGAATCTGTCTCCGACCACCGGCGGCTTCATGACCAACGGCGGCACCCTGGCCAACCTTACCGCACTGCTGGCCGCCAGAGCGGCTAAATGGCCCGAAGGTGATGCCTGGAAAGGGGGAAATGGTCACTTCCGACCCTGCGTGTTGGTAAATGAGCAAGCGCATTATTGTATCGACCGCGCCGTTCGGATCATGGGCTGGGGAGAAGAAGGCATCATTAATGTACCATCGGATGAGGCCTATAAAATGAAAACCGAACAACTGGACGAAATTATCTCCGATGCGCGAAATAGAGGTTTAACACCGCTGGCCATCATTGGCAGCGCCGGAACAACAAGCACCGGAAGTTTTGATGATCTGGTCGCCATTGCGGACGTCGCCGAACGGCACGGAATTTGGTTTCACGTAGACGGAGCACACGGTGGTGCCCTGCATCTGGACCCCGACCGCCAGCACCTCGTGCTAGGTATGAAGCGGGCAGATAGCGTAATCGTCGACTTCCACAAAACGATGATGACACCAGGATTAACTACAGGAGTCTTCTTTAAAGACGGAAGTGACGCCTATCGCACCTTTCACCAGAAAGCTGACTACCTGCTTAGTTTTGATTCCGGCGAAGAAGACTGGGCGAATATGGGCCGGCGTACGTTTGAGTGTACCAAAAACATGATGAGCCTACGCGTTTTTAGCCTTCTCTCCGTCTACGGGCCAGAAGTATTCCGGGATTATCTCTCCTCCGTAAATAATATTGCGGCTCGTTGCGCAAAGGCCGTTCGCCAATTCCCTGAGTTGGAATTGGCGGTGTTACCAGAGACTAATATTGTTTGCTTCAGGTATCACCCTAAAACGAAGGGACTTTCCCTGGAAGACGTTAATGGGCTCAATCAGATGATCCGCGCTCAAATCATTCAGGAAACGGATTTCTACATCGTTCAAACCAAATTGCGGGGGCTTGTTTGGCTACGTTGCACCTTCACTAACCCCATGACTTCTGATGAGCACGTGGGCAAAATGTTGCAAGAAGTGAAGGCCCGTGGGGAAGCATTGATAGACTTACGAAATGGAATGCCCGTATTTTAAGCCAACTAACCCGCCTGATCTACGTTACTATTATCTTTACGCATTCAAAAAGCCCAACCTTGAAATCACCACTTCGAATACACGCTGAGGGACGCCGAATGCTCCTGATTCTTATTATTATTCTTGGCGGAGCCACTGCAATAGCCTTTTGGCAGTTCCCCGCAGTCGCTTTGCTAGTCGCCGGTATCAGTCTGATTCTGTTCCTTACTGTTTTACAGTTCTTCCGTAACCCTCCCCGATTGGTCCCCGTTGAAGACGACTCGATTGTCTACGCTCCGGCTGATGGCAAAGTGGTGGTGATTGAAGAAGCGGTTGAGACAGAATACTTCAAAGACAAACGGCTACAGGTTAGCATTTTCATGTCTCCGGTCAACGTTCACGTAAACCGTAACCCCATTGGTGGCGAGGTAAAGTACAATGCCTACCACCCGGGAAAATACCTAGTCGCCTGGCACCCCAAAAGCAGTACCGAAAACGAAAGAACAACGGTTGTCATTGACAATGGGAAGACAGAGATTTTACTTCGCCAAATCGCTGGAGCCCTGGCTAAGCGCATCAAAAACTATCTGGAAGTAGGCCAGGCCGTACGGCAGGGCGAAGACTTTGGGTTCATTAAATTTGGTAGTAGGGTAGATATTTTTCTTCCCCTGGGCACCAAAACAGAGGTAGAATTGAATCAGAAGGTAAAGGGAAACAAGAGCATTATTGCCCGCCTCTAAAAAGACGGCTATTTGAGCATCGATTTTCTTGTCGTATTTTTCGGTACTGAGAAAAATAACACCTCACTAATTTCTACGTTCTAACACCATGAGCCGTAAACGCATATCCAAGTACGAAGAGAAGACACTCCGCGAAAAGCAGATTGACTTTAAGCGCCACTTGCGGGCTTATTTGGTTGTGTCTCTTTTCCTGGCAGCCTTGAATGCAGGAACCGGCGGTATTGTCTGGGCCATCTGGCCCATTCTGGGTTGGGGGTGCGCCGTGGCCATACAGGGTATGGGAATTTACGGGCCACTGAAAACCCATGAGGACGAAGACATTGAATTTTCTGGCCCGCTTCCTAATATTCCGGATGAACCACGAAAGGTGCCGCTTCGCGAGCAAGAGAACCTGAGGTTCGATGAGAATGATCTTGTTTAGGCGACAAAAACCCATTCTCTTTTAAAGGATCAATAGTGTTTATTTAAACATTCCTGCCATAAAAAACTGTACTGACCGAACCTTCGCCCCCCGAATAACATCCTATATTTCATTAGTATGAGCCGCAAACGCAAACCCAAGTACGAAGAGAAGACACTCCGCGAAAAGCAGATTGATTTTAAACGCCACTTCAGGACCTATTTGGTTATGAGTGTCTTCTTTATCGCCCTTAATATTATGGGAGGCAGCCGTCAAATTTGGGCCATTTGGCCTATTCTGGGTTGGGGTATTGGAGTAGCCATGCAGGGCTTAAGTCTTTACGGGCCACTAAAAGACCCGGAAGATGTTCATCCTAAAGAGGAGGATGTAGAGTTTTCTGGCCCGCTGCCTGACCTGCGGGATCAGCCACAAAAAATACCTATTCGGGAACTCGACGACCGCGGGTATAGTGAGGAAGACTTGGTGTAAAGCTCCATTTTTCACTTTGCCCACAGCGAATGAAAAGCATCATCTATCGTCAGAACACTTTTGGAATTAGCCGATAAGCGCCTAGCCCGCAGCAAACTCTTTAGCCGATGTTCAGCATAGTCTGCAGCGTTCGCCCGTAAGGAGTTCGTTGTAATGCGTCCGTTATCCGCTCCGGCATGCAGGAATTGTCCTTCCCCCAGATACACCCCTACGTGGGTGATTTTCTCACTTCCATCATCCCGGAAGCGGCCGAAGAACAGTAAATCTCCTGCTTGAAGGTTTTGAAAATCATCCGTTAGCTCGACTTCCATTCCGGCGTGGACCTGCTGGCTGGCGTCTCGGGGAATGACGTAGCCGTTTAAATAGTAGGCCGTTTTGGTGAACCCACTACAGTCCATTCCTTTAGGGCTGGTACCGCCCCAGAGGTAGGGCCGGCCGGCCAGGGTGCGGGCAGTTTCCAATAAACGGTCGGTGGACAGGGCATCGGGGCTTTGCCAGTTAGTGGACGGTTCAAAATCGGACTTCATTGCCCAGCCAAGGGTAGCATCGGGTAAGGCGAGTTCCAGATATTGACCTTCCTGTCGGCCAGTGGGTCGTAGGAGGTTACCGGCGACCAAGTCGGATATAATGGTTTTGCCGCCAGGGGCTGCGGTTAAAAACCCTGAAGGAGCAACCGATCGTAGCAGGTCTCCCGCAAACCATGCATTCGCTTCCGGAGGCGTCATGGACATAAAAGCGCCCGGTTCCAGCCAGGCGATGTACCGATCGGGTGTTCGGACGAGGTACCAATTACCCACCAGGTCAAGTACTTCAATGGGGGTTCCCATTAAGGCCTGGGTCGCCAGTTCCTGGCTGTGGCCCGGTTCAGAACGGAGGTTAGCAACGGAGACCTTGATGATACCGACGGTCATACTACCAACGGCAGAATCGGGCAAGAGCCTGACCTGATTTTCTATTTCCGGGTAGCTACCGATGAGTGCCCGCAGGCTATCCAAAGCTACGGGCAAGGTAGTGTAACCACTAATTTCCGAGTAGTCTTCACCGTAACGAAGCTCAAACTCCGCCCGATCTGTTCTTTTATCGGCCACTAAACCCTTCGATAACAGCGCCAGATTATCGCTCAAATTACTGTACTTGCTATGCTTTTTGTCCACCTCGGACAGGCAACCGAGGAGTAATGAACAAAGGAAGAAAGCAGGTACGAACCGAGTGGACATGGAGTAGCAATTGAACTTATGAGGCGCTGACGCAGGTGCAAGGTAAGTCAATTGAGCAGGGGGAATCCCCTGCTTTTCACGGTTTAACGGGCCCAAATGTTAATAAAAATCGAAAAACCAACTTAAAACCCCCTACTTTTGTCTAGTACCTGAATAGTCGCCTACATGACTATTCCCATCAACGCTTTACCAAGCGGATTTTGAGTAGGCTAATTTGTTTTTAGAGATCCTAGATGTTTTTGTTCTTTGTTTCTACGCTTTCGCCTTTTTTAGTTTCCGCTATTTCAATATCATCTTCTTTTTTCATTTTCCTTTTATATTATGAACTTATTTGTTGCCCGGTTAAGCTGGGATACTGATGAGGACACTCTCCAGAATACCTTTAGCGCTTACGGAGAAGTAGAGTCAGTTAAAATCATCCTCGACCGGGAGACCGGTCGTTCGCGCGGTTTCGGTTTTGTAGAAATGCCGAACGAAGAGGAAGCCAAGGCTGCCATTGAGGCCCTTGACCAGTCGGACCTCGATGGTCGGACAATTGTCGTTAAAGAAAATGATCGTCAAGGCGGCGGCGGCGGCGG
>CALIGP010000389.1 GCA_938021455.1 uncultured Lewinella sp.
TCTCACCTTTAATTCCCTCACGGAGCTGGAGCGCTACCGCAGCAGCTGGGAGGAAATGGGTACCAGCATTGGCCTGCGCGTTAACCCGGAATACAGTCCGGTGGAAACAGCTCTCTACAATCCCGCCAATCCACATGGCCGCTTGGGAGAGACCTTACCTAATCTTCCCACCAAGCCCCCAAAGGGTTTAAAGGGCCTACACGTTCACACCCTTTGCGAATCCTCCGCGGCCAACACAGCAACGCTGATTGAACGCGTCCGGGCCCAGTTCGGGCACTACCTGGAACAGGTCGAATGGCTCAATCTAGGTGGTGGCCACCTGATGACGAAGCCCGGATACGATGTTCCAGCGCTCATCAAAACCCTACAATCTTTACGGGAGCGCTATCCTCACCTTGAGGTTGTTTTAGAGCCCGGTAGCGCCCATCTCTGGGGCGCGGGTACTCTAACGGCTTCCGTTCTCGACATCGTTGAAAACTACGGCCATCGCACCCTCATGCTTGACCTAAGCTTCACCTGCCACCTACCCGACACGCTGGAAATGCCCTACCGCCCGGAAGTACGTCAGGCCAAAACAAAACCAGACTCCGCCTTTCCTTACGAATATCGACTAGGTGGCATGAGTTGCTTAGCCGGTGACTACCTGGACACTTATTACTTCCATCAACCTATCCGTGTCGGAGACACCCTCGTTTTTGAAGATATGGCCCACTACACTACCGTCAAGTCAACCATGTTTAACGGCGTCCCGCATCCCGACATTCGGCTCGTGGACGACCACGGAGAAATCACCCACGAGCGGGTCTTTTCCTTTGAGGATTATGAGAAGAGGATGGGGTAGTTAGTCAGGCAGTCAAGTAGTCAGAGAGTCAAACAGTAGCTACCGCTTGAGAGTCAAACAGTCAGAGAGTCAGAGAGTCAAACAGTAGCTACCGCTGGTACAACGCTCGCTCCGCTCGTGACTACCTGACTCTTTGACTATCTGACTACTTGACTATCTAACTACTTGACTGCCTGACTACTTGACTTTTTCGTAGAATTAATAAACCAAACCCCCGCCAGCAAGATTGCCCCAGCGATCAACGTCCGCCCGGTAACCGTTTCGTTATTGAGTAACCCTCCAAGCAAGACAGCTACAATGGGATTTACGTAAGTGTTGGTAGAAACCTTCTCAGCACTCACTTTGGACAGTAAAAAATTGAAAGCCGAAAAGCCAAGAATAGCCCCAAAGACAACCAGATAGAGCCACGAATAAAGAGACTTGGGAGATACCTGATCCGGAGACCATCCCGCCCAATCGTTGATCAGCAGGCTGAATACGAGCAAGACCCCTCCACCGGTAAGCATCTGCATTGCGTTGCTACGAAACTTGTTTTCACCCATATCGAGTTTGGGGCTAAGAATCATGCCAATGCCCCAACAAGACATCGCCAACACAATAGCCAGCAGGCCCTTCACACTCCCCTCCCCGCTCAGCGTAGCGGGCTGATCGATGAGGAGGTACATACCGAAGATGCTCACGCCCGCGCCAACAAAAGCCATCAGCGGCGGACGATTAGAAAACAACCCCCACATCATTAGCATTACGATCAATGGCTCAAAGGAGATAATGAGTGCCGTCGTGCTGGTAGGTACCCATTGCTGCGCCCATACAACCGCTCCAACCCCGATAGAAAGAAAGAGCAAACCGATAAAAGAAGCGTTCGCCCATTGCTTTAGGCTGGGTCGGCCTGCGGGGCCAATGAAAAAGGACATTGCGTAGAGAATAGCCCCGGCCACAAGAAAGCGCATGGCCCCCATCCCGAAAACAGGAATAGTATCAATGGCCCAGTAATTCGCCAGATAAGTTGACCCCCAAATGAAATAGGTGCAGGCGAAAGCTCCGATGATGAGCCATTGTTCTTTAGTCATAAGATGGGTATTTGCAGGAACTCAATTTTCAGTTTGGCGAAGGTAGTCAGCGAACAAGTCTATCTTTGCGCAAAATCTACTACTATGCCGTTTATGAGCAGAATACTCACGAGCTTCCTCTTAGTTTCCGTTTTCGCCCTTTTTCTGGGGTGCCAGCAACAAGAGTCCGGGGGGACCACCACAGGCGCAGCGGGCGCGGACGCAGGTGCAATGAAAGGCCCGAGCATCGTTTTTGTCCGCCTGGATAGCCTCCAGATCGGATACACCGAACTCGCCACCGAGTTGAAGCGATTAGAAGATAACTTTCTGAAGGCCCAGGAGAATCACCAGGGTCGGGTTAATGGCCTCCAGCGGGAGGCGCAGGCCGTCCAGAACAAAGTGCAGCAAGGCCTGATGACGCCCAACCAGATCCAGGCAGAGCAACAGCGCCTTGGCCGCAAGGAGCAAGAGATTATACAACAGCGCGATATTGCGCTGGCCAGTATTCAGGATGACCAGGTTAAGCTACAAGCTCAATTCGGCGAGCGGGTAAAGGAAATCCTCGAAGACGTACAGGAAGAAAAGGGCTACGATTACATCCTCAACGAAGGTGGTGGATCAGCCGTCCTCGTCGCCAACGATGCTTATGACATTACGGACGTTGTACTGGAGCGTCTCAATGCCTCTGACTCCGTTACGATGGAGAAGGACTCGGTACAGTAAATTAGTAGGATAGCTTGGTAGTAGTGATAGTATGGTAGTAGCGTTACTATCATACTATCACTACTACCATACTATCATTACTAAATCATTCCCAATAAGCCAGCAACCGCTGGATGGTATCCTCCGGTAGCCCCACCAGAGCAGAGGCATCGTTGAGCCCCTCCGCATCACCACTCAGGCGGATATCCGGAGTGCCGGAGGCGGCGTTGATGACGACTAGCGATTTTTCTGATTCTCCGGGGCAACTGATCTCGTAGCGCAGCAAAAACTGTTCGGCCTTGGTGTTCGTGATGTTGGCCGGGCGGAGCTCCGGCGAGGAATGCGAGATAACCGCCCCTGCACCTGCGGTTGCGCCCCCCGCTGAGCTTGCCGAAGCACCACAGGATACAGAATCCTGATACGTCCACAATAACTCAGGCGATTGTTCCCCCACCCGGTAATGCCGGAGGTACAGTCCGCTAAATTGTGTTTTGGCATCCACTTCACGGCTCAGAAGCGTATACACATCCTTGTCCCCTTGTACCCACTGATGGGCCTCCAGTACATCGCCGTTTACGGCTGCCCGCAGGGAGGCTAATTGATCGTTAAGGTCCTCGCCCATCAGGTAGCGTCGATCCATATTAACGCCGCCGGGCTCACCACCACAGGCCGTCAGGCCGACTAAAGCAATCAGGAGGAAACCAAAGGCGCGAAAACTCATTAACTCGTTATTTTCTACTTAGCAGATAGCGACCACCAAACCGGATGCTTCCGGTGTGAATGCGATCATTGTAGGGGCCAATACCTTGCTTCTCCCGCAGGTAAATGACGCGGCCGAAGGAAGGAGAAACGTAAATACTCCACCTTGGGCTAAGCAAACGCTCTACTTGCAGCCCTCCCCCCAGATAGAAACTGGAATTGGCCAACATGGAGCCTCCTTCCAACCATCCCGGATCGGGGTTCACCAGTTTCCGGGAGCTGGAACCAGAGGTTGTCACGGAGCGGCCACCGCTAGCTTCTTCTCCGGCAATAGCGGGGGGTGGCCCCGGAAGGTCCGCCCGGCCATTAAAGGCATCTACCAATAATTCCTGATCCTCCGTAGGAATGGAGAACGAAGAGCGGGCAATAACCGTCATGTTCATCCCAACCCTGCCGGAAAAACGCCATTTGTCACTTTCCTTGAAGGTTCGTTGGTAGCTTAGCGGGAAGCTAATGGTCTCGTAGATAAACCGACTATACCCTTTCACGGGTTCGATCAGTGGGTAAGACTCTTCCAAATACCACTTTAGAGCAGTAGGAATGTAGGACCGACGGCCAAAGATGGCACCGATTTGCAGGCCGTTTTTCCCTTGGCTGATGTCCATCAATAAACCAAAGGACATTCCGCGGGTGATGCGATCATCTCCACTGATGTCAATTTCCCTTACCGCATTTGCGGGGGTAATCACCTGGTTAAAATCGAAAGGTGATGAATATACATTTGCGTAGTAACGCACGGGCTCTGAATGATCAACTTTGGGCAGTTGTATCGCCGGGCTTGGTAAGCTTAAGCTTCTGTAGAGCGGAAGAATTTCCAGCCCCTCAATCGAAGCGACGGGATTAATGTTGATTGACCGCCCATCGCCTTCTGAGATAAGGGCTGTCTTCGAAGACCGTTCTTCTTCACCGGAGAGAGCGGCGGGCATGGGTAAGATTAAAGCAGGTATGCGGACCACTTGGGTCCGAGTCTTAGGGCGACTTACCACCTCATCAATAGCTCTAGTTTTGGGAATACGGCTGATTTCTGATATAACAGTACTTACTGCGACCTCTTCAATTGCCTCCGTCTCCTTAGCCAGATTAGCCGCTATTGGGAAACTGACGTCTTCATCCTCCATCGCGGGCACTGGCGGAGTAGCCTCCGGCCCAAAACGAACGAATAGTAAGAGCAAGCTCAACAGCAGAGAAACTTCGGTGATCTTCCAGGCGGCCACCATGCTTCTGCGTTGGCCAATGAGCTCTAAGCGGGCAGCGAGTGCCGCCCATCCGGAAGGTGCGCCCGCCAGATTACGATTGAGCTGAGTAACTACTACAGCGTCTACTTCTTCACCAACCTCATCATCGATTCTTGCGGAGAGTTGCTCCCAGCTTCCCGCAGGAACTACTGGCTCAAGCCCCGTTAACTTATCTGCTAATTGCGAATCAGCGGTAGACAGCGGGTCAAGTTTTTGCTCCAAATGCTCCCACCCCATCGCGTGTTGGCCAATGCTAAGGCCACTAAGAGCAGCTCTTAGTTGAATATCGGCATCGGCATCCATCTTTTCAGACAGTTGCTCCCAACTTCCCACCGGTCTTTCTGGCGGAACACTTTCCCCGAGCCGTTTCCGGATCAGGTCGTCAAAGTCTTGGTTTTGCTGGTTCATAGTTCAATACTAGCGGCCGGGTGTGGTCAGGGCTTTCTGTAGTTTGCCCCGGGCTTTCACCAGGTTGGAGCGGCTCGTACTTTCGGTTATTTGCAATTGCTCCCCGATCTCCCGGTGGCTATAACCTTCCACAACGTAGAGGTTAAAGATTGTCCGGTAAGTAGGAGGCAGTTTCTGAACAGCCGATAATATTTCCCGTGCGCCAAAACCGGCAAAAACATCAGGAGCATTACTGCTGATATTGTAAGCTTTATCTAAATCTTCCGTTCGGCGACGCACGTTGCGGCGGTACTGATCGATAGCCGTATTAACGGTAATGCGACGCATCCAGGCCAACAGGGCTGTTCCGGATTCGTAGCGACCGATTTTTTTGAAGATCTTAATGAAGCTTTCATGAAGCAAGTCCATCGCTTCATCCTCAGTGCCTGCGTATCGTTGACAGACAGACATTAAAGGACCATAATACTCTTCGTACAGCACCCGTTGCGCTTCCCGGTTGCCGCGGACAAGTGCGGCAACGAATTGCTCTTCGTTTTTGTGTAGACTTAGTGAATGGTCCATGTTGAGGGTAAATATGGTGATTCCGACGAGAAGCCGGGAATAACCGTAAGATAAACGATTTTTTTCGCTCAAATGCTGCCTGCTGGCAAGATTTAAGGCTTGTTAACGACAAAGACAGGTTTCGGGGTACTTCGGCAAGCTCAGCAGGGGCCGCAAACGCTGGTTCAAGCGTAGCTTTTCTAATAGCAGTGTTCAAAACAAAAAAAGCGGATACTCCGCTAGGGAAGTATCCGCTCTTTCAAGGTCCTTAAAGGAGTAAGCTCAATGCAGGTTTACCACTTGATGGAAACTTCGTAAGAATCGTTGTTGCTGCTGGCCACAAAGTTGACCGCATCAACCCGGACGAGGTAAGAACGGTCTCCCCGGCGAACGACGAATACATCTCCTTCCTGAATAGGTAAGGAAACTTCTTCCATATTACTCTGATCACCTGCGGTATCGGGGAAGTCATCGCTACCCGTTAAGGCGCCACCACCATCAAATACCATAGCGATTTCCTCTGCCGTGGAAATATCATCAAAGGAAACATTCTCCCCTAGTACACTAAGGTCAGCCACCTTTACTACGGCGTCATTCACGGAACTGATCTGCGTCCGCCAGTTTTCTCCAGCAACGTCTATGTTAATTCCTTCATCTTGAATTTCTGCGCTGGCATTGTTGAAGCTTACGGCAGTTCCATTGTCCAGGTCAAGGCCTCCGTTCATACCGCCACTGGCGTTGAAGAATACACCGGTAGTATCAAAGCCAAGGGCTGTTCCTGCCGGAGGATCGAAGGTGATCACCACTGAGCGTTCTGCGGTGATGCCGTTCACGTCTGCTACCTGGAAGGTGTAAGTCCGGGTAGTCATCATATCCACGTCAGGATCAACGGTGATGGAGAAGGTTCCGCCAAGCGCTTCAGCGGGGATAAAATTAAGCGGATTGGCAGCGGCAAATGACGGAGAGAAGTAGGTCAACTGAGCAGCATCCATGGCGACACCGTCTTCCAGGATTGTCAGGGAGGCAAGTGAATCCTCGGTGTTATCAACGTTGACTTTTACGTTAAAGCTGGTGCCAAAATTGGTCACCGTAGCATCTCCGCTCACGAATCCGTCCTCTACCAACAGGTCAATGACCGGTGGGCTGGAAGTATAGGTGACGGTTACAAAAGTACTGGCTACTTCATTGTCAACATCCGTGAGGCGGAAAGTGAATTCCACCGGACCAGCGACTGCGTTAGAAGGAGTTATTTCGATTTCGTAGGTAAATCCTTCCTGGTCTGCGGCCGGAATAGCAAGTGGGTTATTGGCCGTTTGCCCGGTCCGGAAGTTTAACTGGCTGAAGGGAATGTTTACGCCAGCTTCCTGAATGACCAGGTCACGGAGTAAGGCATCTCCATCCTGCCCAGAAACGCTGACAATAAAGGAAGGGGTTCCTAGTGCAAGCTCCTGATTGAAGCTTACTAGGCCAGCGCCGCTGTTAAGGCTAACGATCGGGGGGAGTGTAACGCCTCCAGGTAAACCGGGTGTATCCGGGTCACAACCGGAGGATAAAAAGACGACAAAGGCTGCCGTGATTAATAAGGTGATTCTAGAAAAAATACGCATGTACTCTTGGTTTTTGTTAGATAGTATTTTCTGATGAGAGGAACGGCTGTGCTTGACTCATGTTTGCAAGTAGCCATAAAAAACAAGGAACCACGCCTCCTTGGAGGGAGACGTGGTTCTCGAATCTTAGTAACGGTTTTAAGATTTATTTATTTGGCGGCAGTAGCAGCTTTGCGGTAAGCGTCCATTTTGGCAGCGTCAGCGTTCCGGTAGCGGGGGCCACACTTTTCCAGGATAGCAGCCATCTTTACATTAGATAACTTAGCCATAGCTGCAGGGGTCTTAACTCCTGCGGCTTCAAAATGCTTGGCCATTGCTGGCCCTACACCATTAATTGCCTCCAGAGCACTCTTCGGCACGGCAGGTTTTGTACGTGGGCGACCAGGGCTTTTCTTCGCTCCAGTTGCCGCACTAGCGGTCTTCTTCGGGCGGCCAGCACTCTTCTTAGCGGTGGGTGTAGTAGCAGCCTTCTTAGGACGACCAGGACCTTTCTTCGCTACCGTTGCGGAAGCAGCCTTCTTGGGACGACCAGGGCCTTTCTTCGCTACCGTTGCGGAAGCAGCCTTCTTAGGACGGCCAGGACCTCTCTTCGCCGTAGTTGCAGAAGCGGCCTTCTTAGGACGGCCGGGACCTCTCTTCGCCGTAGAAGTAGTTGACTTCTTGGCAGGACGTCCCCGACGAGCAGTCGTCTTCTTAGCAGGAGCACTTTTTGCTTCTGCTAATTGGATTTTCAAAATGGCTACTTCTGCTTTTAACGCTTCTACTTCAATTAGCGCATCTTTAGCTTCCGACTTTGCCGTTTTCAATTCTTTTTTATGCTTTTTCGCAAGCTTTTTAACGTCGGTGGAATTAGCGGAAAAAGCTTCTTGCGCCGCGTCAAAGCGGCTGATGAGGCTCATTACCTCTTTCTTTAAATTAGCCATTAATCTGTTTTGAGTGAAAAAAACAACACTTTGAAATTAGAGTAAACTCTCTTACTTCCAGTGCTGAAAAAACTGTTTCGTATCTGTTTATAATCGTTACAACTCAAAGGTGCAAACCTTTAACAACACGCAAATATATATAGAATATAGCATTATGGCCCAAACTACCTATACGTAAAAGGAATTAATCTTTCCTTAATGGTTCCTTTTGTCAGTGCCCCAGGCTAATTTCCCTCTCAGAGTATCCATAAAATTAATGTTACTGAGCTTCACAAGATTTAGCCCGTAGCCATTCTTTCGAACGGCGAGATTATGTACCGAAGTAATAGTTTCAAATCGACTATCTAACGTTGCCAGGAAGTTCTCTGCTCGTCCTTCAACTTCAAAACTTATTACCGAATCATCGGAAATAACAATAGGTCGGACATTCAGATTATGTGGAGCTACCGGTGTAATCACAAAATTCCCAGACCCCGGAAAAACAATTGGCCCGCCACAACTAAGGCTATATCCCGTGGAGCCCGTTGGCGTTGCAACAATGAGCCCATCCGCCCAATAACTAGTCAGGTAAGCACCATTTATATAGGTATGAATAGTGATCATTGAGGAGGTGTCTCGCTTAAGTAAGGTAAAGTCATTTAAGGCAAAAGGAGTGTCTCCAAATACCGGCAAATTACTCTCTACGTAAAGCATTCCTCTTTCTTCCGTTTCGAAGCGCCCTCGTGCTAATAATTTCAAGGCTTCCGCCATGTTGGTTTTCTCTACTCTGGCTAAAAAGCCAAGCCGCCCGAGGTTAATCCCTAAAATAGGAATACCGGAGTCTTTAACTAATGTAGCTGCTTTTAAGATCGTGCCATCACCGCCTAGGGTAATAACCATATCAAAGCGCTTAATTTTAAAATCGAGATAACTTTCAAAGACACCTACGTCGCGGGAAAAATTGATATGTGGCCTGATTTCTTCCAGATAGGGGCCATACACATAGGTAGAAAAATTTTCTTCGGCCAGCAGGTCAAACAAGGTTTGCACGTGCGGAATATCCTTTTCCTTAAGTAATTGGCTATAGATAACGACCTGCATAAGCAATTAGAAATTGAGGCTTAAAGCTAAGAAAACACCGCCTTCCCCCAAGTGGTTCCGATTATACTGAAGGCTACCTACCATATCGTAGAACAAAACTACGTCCAGGCCAAGGCTGGCACCGGTTAGTAATGTATTGTTGAGCTCATTAATTTCATCCACAAAGGGCGAATTACTAATACCCTGATTGAACTGAAAGGCCAGTAATACACGGACGGGGATATATCTGAAGGCAGGAATAATCATCAGTTTGCCCAAGTCCAGGTCTGTTTTAAAAAGTTCTCTCCGGATACCAAATCGCCATATCGCCATATCCAGTCCATCCACTACATAAAACTGATATCCGACGACTCCATTATTTCCAAAGCCGATGGCCCGGTTCTCGAGAAATGGCTGTTTACTTCTTATCAGGCTTAGCTTACCGGCAACACCGGTATTGATACTGTATTTGTCATTTAGTGGCCAAAATTTTCGGTACGTAATTCCTGCCGTCAGGCCACTCCGTTCTCCGGTTATTCCAAGTCCATCTTTTTCAAGAGAGGCTTGCAGGAAGGTTCCTTTCCATGGGTAGTTCCTGGCGTCCCGCCGGTCATTAATAAATCGGTAGCCAATACGAAAGAACGTTTGGCTGCTTCGGCCACCACCAAAAAAGTCAGGGTTCAGTACGTTAGCAATCGTATCCGCAATAGAAGCACTGCGGTATCCGAAATCAACTTTGTGGGAGACGTAGAGCCGACGACGATAAGTTAAAGAGAAGTCAGCTTTAGTTTGGCGGTAAACGAATGCATCCGGATCGTTATAAAACAGCTGCTGGTTATCAGCAGTGGCAAAATTCTGTTCCCGGCGGCGCAAAAATTCGTAATTAATTTCTGCTCCAAGGCTACCGGCTTTGTTGAGATAGGGCAGGCGATAGCCGGCCTCAAATTCACGGGTATAGCCCGTAGTAAACCCTACTTTGAATCGGTCTCGTCTTCCCGTAAAGTTGTAATAAGACAGTTTACCTCCAATATTTACCCGGTCGAGTGAACGGTCTTGATCTCTCCACCAAACATTAAAATTACGGTCTGCCAGACTAAACACGGGCACCGGATAGATGTACCAGGTTTCTCGAATATCAATGGTGACCGTTTCTTTTCCTGGCCCCAGTAAGGTGTCCGCATGACTGATCTCTACACTAGCGAACAAACCGGTATTCATCAAGGCATTATAGGTAAGCGCGATTTCTTCTTCTAGTTTATCCGTAGCAATCCGGGCTCCTTTACCGAAAGTCATTTCACGAAATATAACTTTGCTTCGGGTACGCTTATGCCCTCTGAGAAAAATATCAACGATGGTAACCGTGTCCGTTTGAGGAGCTTCCTGTTGCACTGACAATTCCCTGGCCCAGAGCTCCGGTCCTGCTTGCAGGCTGCCACAAAAGATTGTTAGGAGAACAGATAGTAAAACGAAGCACTTCATGATCGCTCAATAACGGTATAATAAGTCAATTACTTGCCCCGGCTGAGAAAGACACCCGTAAGGACGAGGACAATTGCCGGTATTTGCCACAATCCAAGACCTTCGCCATCGGCTAATCCCCAACTTATGGCAACTAAAGGGATTATGTAACTTACCGTTGAGCTAAAAATAGGGCCGGTTCGTTGTACCATCTTGAAGAATATAATGCTAGCCAAAACGGTACTAAATATGGCAAGGGCAGCTACATAACCCAGGGCCCACCATCCTTTGCCACTAGCGTCCATTGCCGCTGTTTCCAACACGGCACCTGCGGTGAGCGCCCAGATCAATGCAGGCACCCCCACCAGAAAAAAACTGGTTACGGTGATGGTCAGAGAAGGCATTTCCTTAAAGTAGGCCGCCACCAAATTAGAACTCGTAGCGTAGCAAAAGCAAGCCAGCAAAATAAACCCGGCATAGGCAATTTGAGTGGTTTGTCCTGCTTGCCCGGGCGCTGCCCAGGCCAACACAGCCGCCCCAATGAGCCCAAGTATAACCCCAAGTAGTTGCCGGGCTCCTGCATCTCTGCTTTTAAAGAATAGCCAGGCAATCAAAAAAGTACACAGAGGCGTAAGGCCGCTCAGCATACCGGTCAGGCTGCTACTTAATTCGGTCTGCGCAAAAGGGAATAGAAAAGACGGCAACCCCGTCCCCGTAATTCCAATTAGGATTAACAGCGGGATTTCTCTACGACTTATTTTTTTAAGGTGTTGAAAAGCAAGAGGGGCCAGTGCCAGTGCAGAAATGCCCAGCCGAAGAGTAGCGACCTGGGCCGGAGAAAAGACCTCCAGACCTTTTTTTATCAAAATATAACTGGTCCCCCAAATGAGGCTCAGAAAGACCAATATCATAAAATCAACGGTCGTTGGGGAGGAGTTCTGGCGCATGGGGTGAAGGTAGATCGTTCATTGGTGATTCTCACCAGGTATCTCGGTTGTTTACATTACTCCAACCCAATCGTTTTCACCGTTTCCAGTTCATCATTTTGATTCAAGACGATGAAGTAGCCTTCTAGTTCCGACTGCGTATTGATGAGATCAAGCGCTTCTTCGGGACCCAGTACCAGACAGGCTGTAGCATAGGCATCGGCCGTAGCACAATCGGGTGCCAGCACACTAGCACTGAGCAGGCGATTTCGTTCTACCTTCCCGGTACGCGGATCGATGGTATGGCTAAGCGTTTTGCCGCCGACCTTATAATAATCAAGATAGTTCCCGGAAGTAGCGATGGCTCGCCCACCGCTCAGTGGCAGCGTACCGGCTCTGGCAACTTTTGCCCGGTTCTCATCCGGTAACCGAATGGCAACATTCCAGGGGCGGTCATTTTTTTGCCCGCCGCCCCGCATTTCTCCGCCGATATCAATAAGATGATCTGGACGCCCGCGTTGGATCAGTAGTTCAGAAAGTAAATCAACACCGTAGCCCTTTGCGCTGGCATTAAGGTTGAGCTCTACCCCCGGGGGTTTACTTAGAAAGTCACCTTCAAGTTGTAGTTTTTCAATACCCACCAGTTTAAGCAGGCGGGCAATTTCGGCGGGGTCACCGTTAGCGTCCGTTCGCTTCTCTGCTGTCCCGAATCCCCAGTATTTCACAAGCGGGCCAACGGTTGGATCATAAGCTCCCGCAGTAGCCTTACTAATCTTTAGAGCTAGTTTTAGGTTAGGAATAAAGTGCTTCGTGCCGGCCAGGCTAATGCCGCCTTCACTTTCATTGAACGCATTAATTTTACTTCCTGGCACCCAAGCTGACAATTCCTGATTGTAGGCATCAAATAGGCTATCCAGACTATTTTTGAGCGCCGGAATTGTATCTCCAAGATACGTTACTCGGTAATAAGTCCCCATAGCTTGGCCCTCTACTATATGGATGAGCCGTTCCGTCTTAACGGCGCCAGCAGTCAATTCGGTGGCGCGGTCGCAGGTGCATAGAACAAGACCAAGGAGCAAGGAGCATAAAATTCGCATAGCACAAATTTAGCTAGAAAACGCAAGCGAAATATTGTTCTAAAACAAAAACCGCCCCTTCCGAAGGAAGAGGCGGGAAAGAGTCGAATTGGCTATCGTGGTGTATTTCTAGTACGACGTGTTGTTCATAGATTTATTATTGGAATAATAGAGTGTTAGTACACCAGTCAAAAAAATGGGGAAAAGTAAAAACGACAAGGGGATTTGTGTGTGTTTGATGAACTAAAGGTATTCTTTAAGAAGAGAATTCGCCAGTTCATTCTATAAGCGGTAGAGATGATTGGACGAATGGTACTCAACGCCATCAAAAACACCAAAAAAGCCATCTTAGCACTACTTTTTAGCGCTTGACAACCATCTAGATACATCTTCTCTCCTCCGACGGCTCACCACTAATTCCACCTGATTACTCAGAACCATCCGTCCGGAACGTTCATTTTTCAAAACGTGTCTGCGGTTTACCAGAGAAGACCGATGGATCGCAAAAAAGCCATAGGGCTCCAGCATTTTCCGGTACTCCCCGATGCTATAGGAAGAAAGTCGGTTAGTACCGTCTTC
>CALIGP010000390.1 GCA_938021455.1 uncultured Lewinella sp.
CCGGGTCCCTTTCCATAGAGGTTTCTGTTCTGTTATTGATCTTCACCTCATTGTTACTAAAGAGCGGCAGGGTAAACAGAAGAGCAAATATTGGTAATAGCCACTTTGCGAAGTGAATAGATCGTTTCTCAGTCATGGTCATGGGATTAAACAATGTCAAAGGGATTACATTTAGTTCGGCACTCGGTTTTCCAGCCAGACAGCTCGAAGTACCTGAATAATGAGGCCGCAATTTACGGCTTATTTACCTGGGCGATTATACTTCCATTAACGAAGAGAAAAATTCTAAGAACCTACGAAGGCCTTAATTGTACTGATTAGTAAACCCACAGAATGAAGACTTCTGCAGAATTATCACTCTACCCACTGACCAAAGACTATGAGCCACCCATTATTGCTTTCATTAAGTTACTTAATGAACAACCAGGCATCATCGTAGCGACCAACGGACTATCCACCCAGATCACGGGAGAATACGATTCAGTGATGAAAGCACTTACCATAGCGATGAAGCCCAGCATGTCAGAATCAACAACCTGCTCCTTCGTCATAAAGCTTTTAAACGTAGCGATAAGTCCTGGCGAAAAAATCTCCGTCTAAAAGCAAGAAGCCCCCCTCCTTTCTACTGGCTTGGCCTCTGGTAAAAACTGTAGCCGCCACTTTGGTAAAGCAGGTGAGCATCTGGCACTTCCCGTAGCACCCGTTCTGTTTTGTTGATGGGGCTACTAAAAAACAGGGGTCTTGGGTTGAGGCCATGAAACCTACACTGACGGTACTGGCATCCTTTGCGATAGGTATCAGGCAAAATACCGCTGTAGAACCATTGGGCGTAAGATTTATGATAGGCCGTGCCCACAGACACTTCTTTATCCTTTAGGTTCCGGTAGAAAGCCACTAACTCTCCCTGGCTATAAGTTTGAAGACGCGGCGCAAAACAAGGCAGCGCAATGGCCACGAATAGCCCCATTATCAATAGATGTAAGCTGGCCAATGACCAGGTATTGACGAATGTAAATTTGTATAAGGCTATTATTCCTACCATCACTGTTGTAAAAGGTAGAAGTGTATACCAGGGCCAATCTACTACCAGCTCTAACCTAGCGCGGAGCTCGTCATCGCTAATGTAGGGCAAGAGGTTCTCCAAATTCCAGGCGAGAAGAGGAAGCATCAAGGATGCAACAGCATAAATCCCCCAGATAAGAAGGCTTCCTCGTTTCACGATTCGAAGGTCTCTGGCCGGCAAGTGTTCTCCACTTACCGCCCGGGCGGCAAACCAGCAAAGGGGCAAATAGCAAAGACTGGAATAGTGTACTATTTTGGTACTTACAACTGAAAACAGAATCAGTACAACCCAGAATAAAATTCGCATACCTTGATCCAGCTTACTGTTAAACACCTTCCTGCGCAGAAGTGCTGGCAGAGCAAAAACGGAAGCCGGGAAACATCCTATAAGCAAGACCACAAAATGATAGCCAGGAAACCCGCCATGGCCAGCATCTGGTTGACGGAAAAGGCGCCATTGATAACGAAGAAACTCTTTAGCGAAGTAGCCATCATCGTCCTGCCAAAGAAAGGCCACCCAGATGGCGATAGGTAATAAGGCCAACAGGCCAACCAGGCCAAAGGAAATGGCCTGTCGAATTCGGGATGACTTAGGTTGATCGTTGTAGTACAATGCCCCGAGCCAGCAAAGCCCGACGATCAAGCCCGCAGCAGGCCCCTTCGTCATAACGGCCAGGCCAAGAAACAAGCTGCTGGCCAGGCCGTTTTTGAGCGAATACCCTTTTCCGGTTAATACGGGGAGCAAGGCCAACAGGATAAAAAGGTTGAACCAAGGATCAATAATTCCTGACCTGAAATACAATTGAGGCAAAAGACTCAGCAGGAAAAAAGCCGGCCAACGCAAAGCTATTTTTTCGTCAGTATGTTTTCTGGCAAAGAAAAAGAGGACTACTGCAGAAACCAGGCCACAAATAATATTAGGAAATCTAGCGGCAAATGGTCCTAGCCCAAATCCTCTAAAACTGTGCAGCTGCATCCAGGCAAAGAGAGGGGGTTTCTCGTGAAAGGGAAGGTAGTTGACTGTGGGGTGTAACCAATCCCCGCTCAAGAGCATTTCCCGGGCTATCTCAGCAAAATTCAGTTCATCCCAATCATAAAGATCAAGATTATTTATCCCCAACATCCAGCTACTCACCACCAATAGTAAGAAGAGAAGGCCCCAAAACCGGGAAAATGACTTCATTGACAATGAGTTTAATAAGCACTAGATTTGGCGAATCTAAGCGACGGAATGATATTTGCGCTCCCAAAACAGGGTGAAAAGGCACTTTTCTTATGTGAAAACATTCTTTTTATCCTCCTTTAAAGTGACCTTACCAGTATCTTTGCGTCGAACACGGCAGTACTGTTAAAAACTACATTCCAGTAACTACTCATCAATTTTCAATTAAATCTTTCCTTCATGAGACTCAGTCTTACCCTTATAGTTGCTCTGGTACTCAGCGCAGTTGGTGTCCAGGCCCAGCAACTTCCTTCTAATCCAGATCCAAACAAGTGTTACGTACGTTGTGTAACGCCTGACGTTTACACGACTGAGACGGTTCGCATCCAGACCCGTCCTGCATACAAGACACTTAGCGTTGTTCCTGCTACTTACAAGACCGTTACCGAACGCGTCCTTGTTAAGGAGGGTTACAAGCGCTACGAGTTCGTTCCTGCAACGTTCCGTACCGAATCCATCTCTTACCAGTCTCAGGCTCCCGGTGAGACCATGAGCGTTACGGCTGCAACCTTCACGGATGCTACCGAGCGTGTACTCATCAAGCCAGAAACCAGCAAGTGGGAATCTACCGCTTACGAAGGTTGTGAGTCTGACGATCCTAACGATTGTCAAGTACTTTGTTACCGCACGTACGATGCTGAATACCGTACCATTCCCGTACAGCGCCTAGCCGCTGATGCCGGAAGCTCACGTAGCGGTACTGCTGCACGCACTTCTACCTACACTAAGCAGGTAGTAGCTACTGCTGCTCAGGTTCGCGAAATCGACATCGAGCCTGTTTACGAAACGATCACTAAGAGCGTTATCGACCAGCCTGCTACTGTAAACACCAACACGGTTGATGCACAGTACACGGAGATCACCAAGGAAGTACTTACTTCTAAAGGTGGCCTGACCAGCTACGAAGAAATCGACTGTGAGCTTACTAGCTACAACGTACTTCCTATCAACTACGCTTCTGGTAGCGCTGCCCTTAACGGAGCTGCTCGTAGTGTTGTTGACCAGCGCCTATTGAGCCTCCTTCGTGAGCGTCCGAACATTCGTATCCAGATCAACGCCCACACTTCTAGTGTAGGTTCTGCCGGTGGCAACCAGGCGCTCTCTGAGCGTCGTGCCAAAGGTGTTGCTGACTACCTCGTTAGCCGTGGTATCAACCGCAGCCGCCTCGTAACCCGCGGTTACGGCGAGAGCCAGCTGAAGAACCGTTGTGCTGACGGTGTTAACTGCTCTGAAGCTGAGCACGCTGTTAACCGCCGCACTGAGTTCCGTGT
>CALIGP010000391.1 GCA_938021455.1 uncultured Lewinella sp.
CATGTCTTCCGTCCGAGATCTTTCCCGCCTCTTACAACAAATGAAGCCCGAGGTCCAGCCCGGGGCTTTCATCTTCACTACCTCCCAGACGCCAAAAAAAGCCTGGGAATTGGCAGCGGTTACTATTGTCAAAGAACCTGAAGGAATCACTTACGTGCTACCGCAGGTGGTAGCCGATGAGGAAAATATTGCTTACGAATTTGTCGCTTCCTGGATTATGCTTACCGTTCATTCTGATCTGGAAGCGGTGGGCCTCACGGCTGCGGTATCTGCGGCCCTCGCCGATGCTGGCATCAGTTGCAACGTAGTGGCAGGGTTTTACCACGACCACCTTTTTGTCCCCAAAGAGAAAGAGTCGGTAGCGCTAAAAACTCTTCAGCAATTGACGCTTAGCTGAACGCTGTAAACGGGCTATCTGCGGAGTGTACCCCTGCTTTTCTGAAAGCGATCTTTGCACCTGCGATCGCGCCTCATTCTAGCTAATTCCCTCAAAGATTCATCCGCAAAATCTGTGATCCCTAGCTAATACGCCCCCCATACTCTTTGCCCATCATCTCCCAAACGGTGAGTAGCAGCGCTGCGATCGTAGGCCCCACTACAAAACCACTTAGACCAAATGCCGTGATGCCACCCAGAGTAGAGATAAGCACGAGATAATCGGGCATCTCTGTATCACGACCGACGAGGAGTGGACGCAGGAGATTGTCTATTAGGCCAATAATCAGGGAGCCAATAATAATTAACGCAATGCCTTTTCCTACCTGTCCTTGTGCGATGAGAATGATGGCTGTTGGCAGCCAAATGATGGCACTTCCTCCTACGGGGAGTAGGGCTAATAAGGTCATCGCTACGCCCCAAAGTAAAGCTGCCGGTACGCCAAGAATGGCAAAGGTTATTCCTCCAATCATGCCCTGCACCGCTGCTACTACTAAGGTGCCTTTCAGTGTGGCTTTACTCACTTGTGCGAAGCGGCGGAATAGCGTTCGTTCCCGGGTATTACCCATCGGAATGGTATTGGTGATGGAACGCATGATGCCCCGTCCGTCCTTTAAGAAGAAATAGAGCAGGTATAAAACCAGGGTAAACTGAACGAAAATATTGATGAGACTTCCGCCAAAGGTCAGTGCCTTATTAGCCACAAACTGACTCACCTCTACGGCCACGTTACTTAGTCTGGTCTTAAGGTCCTCCATGGTAACGCCATAGTCTCCGAGCACGTCAACGGCCATTGGTACACGGTCTTCGAGGTAGTGTAGGACGACCGAAGGATCCATCTCTCCGCTCTCCACCGATTCGTAGAGACCAACGCCCTGATTAACGATTGCGAGACTCAATAGCACGAAGGGAACGATAACGAAAAGAAAAACCAAAACGGTTGTAATTCCTGCGGCCAAACCGGCCCTTCGAATCCCAATTTTTTTTCGAATGACACCGTATGGGCCGTAAAAAATAATGGTCAATACCACCGCCCAAAGTACCGTGAGTAAAAACGGGCCAACCATCCCAAGAAAGGCGAGTGTTGTCATTGCCACGATAATGAAAAAGAGGTTACGGCTAACCTTCTTCAGAATGGCTGGACTTTCGTAGGTGGACATATCTTTTAGCAATTAGAGCTGTGGAACCGGAGAGGTGCAAGCACCTCTCCGGTTCTCTCCAGCTTCTCGTTTATGCGGGAAGGCGTACAGCCTTAATCATATGACCGTCAGGACTTTCTTTATCGTACAGAATAATGGACTCCTGCTCGATAAGAATATTGACCAATGAGTAGGTGGTGCCAATGGCATACCCCTTATTGGCAAGGAACTGGGTGACGAACCACTTCAGCCCTACGTAGTCCGTGTAATTGAGACTCAGGGCTTCTTCCAGTTCTGTAATGATTTCTTCTTCCGTAATGACGATGTAGCCTGGAGCAGCGGTCTTTTTATATGTCTTGACCTTATGCTCCAGCTTGATTTTACCCAGAATTTTAGGCCCTACAAGCTTCACCCGATGATCAGAGTCCGGATCAGCATCAATAAGTTCATCTTTTTCAACGTGTTCGGACGGAGCGCGGCTACCGGAGATGCTCTCCTGTTTTTTAGCAATTTGCTCCGCTTCAACTTCTTCTTCCCGAACCACTTCTGCCGCTGCCTGGTGGATGGCTTGCTTCTCCTTGAGACTGAGAACAATCTCATCGATGTGCTTCTCTGCTTCCGTGATGATTTTAGTCAGCTCAGTAGACAGCGATTTCCCTTTCGTTAACTCATCGTGGAAAAAAGTCGCCTGGTGAGCGACCTTGTTACGGATGCGGGACATCTCCTTCCAGAGTTTCTCAAACTCCTTGTCGCGGAAGAATTTCTTGAAGTACTTAGTATAGTTACCTTGCAGGTTATTCTTTAGCTCGGTGAGTTCTTCGATGGAGTCAATCCTTTCCAGAATCTCCAGTACCTTCTCGGGCTCGTTGAAGCCGGTAGATTGCTTGTAGATCAGCAGGCCAAGATCATCAAAGTCAGCAAACTCAATGTCACTGTTGATGAAATAGCTAAACTGATTAGAACGGTTTCTTTGCCGACTCTTGACTTTCTCGATCATTTTGGGGGTCGCGGTTACGTCCCACCAATTCATACCCACCCGCTGAAAGAAAAACTTGATGAGGTAGCGGCGAAGGAGGTTTTCTACAGCGTTGATTTTAGGATAGAGCTGGTTAGCAATTTCCGAAGAGATATCATCTTTTAGTACCCGAAGGTGAGCGAATTTGAGGTTGTCCCGAAGGTGGCGAAGTAGTCGTTGGCGAAAGGGCTCAAGATTTTCAAAATATTTACTCTCTACCCGAAGAACAAATGCAGCTTCTACTAAGTCTGTGAGAATTTTACTGGTGTCGACGGGTAAAACAGAGACGAGCATTTCATCTTCTCCTTTGATAACGGCAGCGCCTCCTTTGTCTTGTGTAATAATTGGCGACCGGCCGTTCCAGACCTCTTTACTATAGCTAAGGGCGTGTATAAATGCCTCTTGATTGTTGATGTCTGCCGGATCGATGCATAGCAGCTCGAAGGTGAAATTCCCTGACATGATTGAAATAATTGGACCATTGGTAATGGATTGATGTTATTGGCTGCAATATAGCGAATTTTCGCGCGGGCCATTGAGGGAACGGCAGGGCTTATTGGGGTAAACCAGCAGAATTGGGTGGGGAAACAACACGTAACAACAGGCGCGGGCGCAGGTCCAGTGGAAGCCGCTAAAAGCAGGGTAGGGGTACTCTATTTCCTGCGCTTGGGCCCGGAAAGATGAAATATGGCCCGGGAAAGCTCCGCTTTACTACCACCAAATAAAAAAGCGATCAGCTACCATTGATACCAGCCAAAGGCAAAGTACAACGATAGCTGATCGCTTAAAGCTGATGGCAAGATTCATACCCGCCAACCAGATGGGAAAGCTTACGCTTATGAGGTGCGCTTAATCTCTCCACTCTTTACCCGGCTTAGGTAGTCTGCCAGAGCGCGTCTTACGTTGGGCATTAGCAGGTAGAGGCCGAGAACGTTCGGGAAACACATCGCGAAGATCATAGCATCACCGAAACCAAAGACGGCCCGGGCGCTGATGGCAGAACCAATGACGACGAAGCAACAGAAAATCACTTTGTAGATGTTTTCCTGCGTCTTACTTTCTCCGAAGAGGTAAGTCCAACACTTCAGGCCGTAGTACGACCAGCTGATCATGGTAGACAGTGCAAACAGGATAACGGCGAAAGCCAGTACGGTTGGGAACCAGCTGATGACTGAGCCGAAGGCTGCAGAAGTGATACTGATGTCAGCAAACTCACCTGCCTGCAGGCCAGTGTTGGCCCATTCTGCACCGTTGCCACCATAGTTTGTGATGATGATCACCAGGGCGGTGATGGTACAGATGACTACGGTGTCAATGAACGGCTCCAGCAGGGCAACAATACCTTCGCTGATGGGCTCATCGGTTTTAGCCGCTGAGTGCGCAATGGAAGCAGAACCTACACCCGCTTCGTTACTAAAGGCAGAACGTCGGAAACCTTGAATCAAAACTCCGATAAAGCCACCATACATCGCCTCTGCGTTGAACGCGCCGGAGAAAATACTGGCGAAGGCCGAGGGGATTTCCGTAAAGTGGTAGCCCAGTACGATGAAAGCCCCCACCAGGTAAATGCCCACCATGAAGGGAACGATGCGCTCCGTCACCCGGGCAATACTCTTGATACCACCGATGATGATAACACCAATGACGACGGCCATCAACAGGCCAAACATCCAGCCATTGCCGTACAGGAAGCTTTCTTCTCCGCCGGTCACGGCGATCAGCTGGCTGGTCGCCTGGTTGATTTGAACCATGTTGCCGCCGCCAACGCTACCGCCAATACAGAAGATGGCGAAGAGGACAGCCAGAATCTTACCGAGTATTCCCCAGCCTTTTTCCTTTAGGCCTTTGTCAAGATAATACATCGGACCACCGGATACACTGCCGTCAGCGTTGACGTTACGGTACATCAAACCAAGGGATACTTCCGTGAATTTTGAGGTCATACCCAGCACACCGGCAAAGATCATCCAGAAAGTTGCTCCGGGGCCACCAAGGCTTACTGCAGCGGCAACACCCGCAATGTTACCAACACCAACGGTGCCGGAAAGAGCGGCCGTCAGGGCCTGGAAGTGAGATACTTCTCCTTCGTCCTCCGGATCATCATACTTTCCTCTTACTACATCAAGAGCATGCTTGAAGCCGGTGATATTGATGAAGCCCATGTAGAAGGTGAACACAATGGCGCCAACGATCAGCCAGGGCAAAACGAAGGGGACACCATCGGCGACTTCAAAAAAGATGACGGCTTCTACAAAGGCCGTAATGGGTTCGAAGATGCGTTGTAAGGCGGCATCAATGCCCGTAGCTTCGTCTTGCGCAGAGAGCAACAAGGGAGCAAAAAGGGAGAGTAAAACGAGGTAATGTTTCTTGAACATGAATGTGGGGTCGATTAGTCAGGAGTGCGTAAGGTAATAACTTTTAATTGCCACAATAATAAGGCCGTTACACGAATACAGCCTGGAAGCATCTTTTAGGCAGCCTTGTGCTTAATAAATTGCGGGTTTGAAAACATCTTTGAAGTTGCCAGTTGCCAGGTTGCCGGATGCCCTGCTTTATGGGTGACGGTCAACCGGCAACTAGGCACTCGGTAACTCTGTAAACGGAATGACCTTATTGAAATCTGCAGCCTGTTGTGCACACTAGACAATGATCAGGATGGGGTATAAGCCGAAAATGCTACCTTGCGTGCCCGCCATGCAACCAAATTCTACAATCACGGATGAGCAACTGTTGGACCGACTTCGGGCCGGAGAGGCCAGTGCCTTAGATGTACTCTTCCGCCGGCATTATGTCGAATTATGCCGGGTGGCCAATCGCTACGTACAGAATGAATCGCAGGCGGAAGACTTAATTCAGGAATTATTTGCCTCCGTTTGTGAGAAAAGAGAAGGCCTGCCTGAAGAGCTGGCGTCCGTAGGGGGCTACCTCCGCCGGGCAGCTCGTAATCGAAGCCTGAACTTCCTACGCGATCAAAACCGTATCCCGGTCAACGACGGTGAAGTTCCGGAATTCATCGCTGCCGGTAGTTTGGCTTCTGACGCATTGGAGCAAGATGATCTTCGCCGGCGCATCAATGGCGCCATCAACCGGCTCCCGGAACGCTGCCGACTTGTATTCACGATGAGTAAAATCGATGATATGAGCAACCGCGAAATCGCCGAATCCTTAGAGATTAGCCCGAAAACGGTGGAAAACCAGATGACCCGCGCTTACCGCTTTCTCCGAGAGTGGCTGGCTGTCGGACTACTCATATGTCTTTCTGCAAGCGGAAATATTTTGTTAGCTGGCGGACGAATCAGCCCTGAAAACGCCGCACAAGTCTGCCAAATGACCTTTGCCATCGAAAAAACAACCTTTGTATTGGGGGTAGGCCCTAATTTTGGTGTCAACGCTTTGAAAGCCTCCCTAAGCTTAAACAGCAAATGAATTCATTGAGCGATAAAAAGATTGATAAACTAGTCTCTGCCTATGGCGAGGAGTATACTCCCGACGTAGAGAAAGGCCTGCAAAAGCTACATGCCCGATTGGGAATGGAGCAAAATCATACTCCTGTACGTCAGTTGCCCGTTAAAAAGTGGTTGTCTATGGCTGCGGCTGTTCTGCTGTTGTGTTCTGCTGCTTACTTCTTATTCCCAGGACAGGAAACGATGGTTTTCGCTAACGATGGCGAATCTCCCTTGGAAATCAGTTTGCCGGACGGAACAGTTGCCATCTTGCAGAGTGGTGCTATTCTTAGTCACGACCCTGCTTTTAATGAGGTAGAGCGTCGAATTCAATTGGATGGTCAGGCCTTCTTTCAGGTGCACAAAGACAAGAGCCGTCCGTTTTTTGTGGGGAATACGGCAACGGAATTGCGGGTTACGGGGACTGCCTTTAATCTACGAGTGGAGGACGAAGAATTAGAAGTAGAAGTTTCAGAAGGCTCGGTTGAGCTTACAAAGGAAGACGAAAAATTAGCCGTTACCGCTAATAAATGTGGTTTGTCCAAGAAAGGCAAAACCCTACAGCTTATGGACGCCCCAAATCTTAATCGTCATGCTTGGCGTACGGGCAGGATGGTCTTCGAAGACGCTTCCCTTGCCGAGGTGTTAGAAGCCATGCGGACGAATTTTGGCTTTTCAGTTAAGAAGGCTAAAGGCTGCAACTTCCCCGTTTCTGCAAGTTTTTCAACGGATAATCCCGTTGCCATTTTAGAAACTATCGCTAAGCTTGGCGGCGGTGAGCTGGATGAATCAAGAGCCGCAGATCAGATCTTCCACCTGAAGGGAATTTGCCAATAATCTCCCGGGCCAGCAGCTACACACGCTTGCTTTAAAAGCCATCTTTTGCACCTGCGTTTAGCGCCCCCCTTTTGAAAATATAGTAAAGCGAGGCCGCAGGTGCCGTGTTTTTATCGTTTGAAAGCAAGGAGTCCTTGCTAACTACCATTTTGATCGAACGATCATCCTGAAGAAATCTGACCCATGGCCAAATACTTCCTTCTCCCTTTTTTGCTGCTGCTGAGCTTCACGGAGCTACCGGGGCAAAGCGACGAGCGAGAGCAGGAGTATGAGCTGCCCCGAAGGGTAATGCCATTGGAAAAAGCCCTGATGAAACTCACCCAGGCTGGAGCCACGCTGAGTTATCGTCCAGATCAGTTGCCTCCTCTGGCCATCAAAGTTCCCGGTGGGAAGCGAACCCTGCCCGCCTGGCTGGATTTTTTGTTAAAGGACACCGACCTTACCTATGAGCCCGGCCCGGCAGGGATCATTCTCTTCCCGGATCCGGACCTTTTCAAACGTAACTTCAGTGTTTACGGCCTTATAACCGATGGCGAAAGCGGCGAACGCCTTATTGGTGCCGCACTGCAATCCCCCGGAAGGCCGGGCGGAACGCTGACCAACGAGTATGGCTTTTACAGCCTATCTGCGCGTGGGGGAAGGGGGAAACTACGGGTTAGTTACGTTGGCTATCAATCGAAAGAGCTAGATTTTGTGCTCCGTTCTGATACCTTAATTGACCTTTCCCTTCTGCCTAACCGAGAGCTGCCAACCATCATCGTTACGCCTCTGCCCGAAAAGGAAACAGATGTTTTTCTGATGGAAACCCGTAATAGTGTCACCAGTGACGAAGCCAGTCGGCTGGGAGGTATCGGCGGCGAAGCTGACCCTCTTCATGTGGCCCGACTACTACCGGGGGTAGAGACCGGGGCCGATGGACTGGGGGGGATCTTTATTCGTGGAAGTGAAGCGGGGCATAACCTGGTCCTACTGGATGGTGTACCCGTTTATAACCTTAGCCACGCCTCGGGATTGTTGAGCATTTTCAGTAATCAAGCCATTCGCCGGGTGGACATCTATAAGGACGGCCTGCCCGCTCGTTTCGGCGGACGCATTGGAGGCGTAATTGATGTACACACCCGTGATGGAAACCTCTATGAATCAAAAACGACGGTGGGAAGTAGCCTGCTCTCTGCTCACTTCGCCTCCGAAGGCCCAATAGAATCGGGCCGTAGCTCTTACCTGATCACGGGGCGTTATTTCTGGGCGGGTGAGCTGCTGCGTAGATTCAGTGAACGAGAGAAGGAACGCTTAGGCAGGACCGGGCAAATGAACAGTCAAATCTATGACGTTAACTTCAAGATTAACCAACACATTGGTGATCGGGGACGACTGTATTTCAGCTTCTATAAGGGGCTGGATAATTATAGTAATAACTCCTTTGCTTCGGACACCATCACGGTACTCAACGATGCCGGAGCCGTTTTCCGTTATGCTACTCCCAGGTCTAGACAGGAGGAAGTAAGCTGGGGGAATACCGTTGCGGCCTTGCGCTACAACCACATCTTTAATGATCGCTTCTTTGGCAACTTCAGACTCTCTTACTCCGACCTTTTACTGGATGCAAGTTCCGAGCGGTCGGATAGCCTGAACCGGGTTTTCGTTGATGAAAAGAACGGAGATATTTTTAGTGGTCGTTATGCCTCCGACATTCAGCAGATCGGGATGGCTTTTGACGGGCAACTGAGTGTAGGCCGACAGTCTTCTTTTCGATTTGGAAGCGAGATTAATATTCATCGCTTTTTACCCCAGCTAAGGTCAGGGAGTATCCCCCTGGCGAACCATCCAAAACTGAATTCTCTACGGGAGAATGGCTATATCCGCCCGCTACAGATATCTGCTTACAGTAGTTTTCAGGGGCGTCTCTCCAAAGGCATTTATTACCGACTTGGACTAAGGGGGCAACTTTGGCGAAACGAAGTGAACTTCTTCGACCTGGCCCCAAGGCTATTACTGGCAGGTAAATTTGGCCAGCGAAACAGTTGGCGATTATCCTATGATCGAACGATCCAGCCGGTCCACCTTGTCAGTAGTACCGTAATTGGTTTGCCCAGTGATTTATGGGTGCCTTCGACCCCGGAAATCGCGCCTTCCTCTTCCAGTCAAGTCGCCGCGCAGCTAACTCGACAAATAGGGAAGGACTGGAACGTTGTTGCCGCTGCTTATTACAAGGACATGAAGGGGTTAATCGCTTACTCCGAAGGAGGCTTAGCCTCTCAGTGGATAGATAGTCTCAGCCAGGGAGTAGGTTTTGCGCGAGGCCTCGAGCTAAGCCTTAATCGGACCCGTGGCCGCCTGAAGGGTTGGGTTAATTACACCCTGGCTCAAAGCCGTCGCCAATTTGACCAGCGAATCAATATTGGACGCCCCTTTAATTTCAGATTCGGAAGGCAGCACGCATTGAAAACAGTGCTCATGTGGGAAGCCAAACCTGGCCTGACACTAACGGCTAATTTCCGAATTAGCTCCGGTGCAGCCTATAGCCTGAGTAGTGAATCTCTTTTGTTGCCGGACCCTGCGGTCTTCGATGATCCGACTAATGTCGAGTCTATTGCCTTGGTGAAAGATAAAAATGGTATCACTTTACCCAGTAATCATCGCCTTGATCTAAATGCTCACTTTGTGTTTAAGGGAAAGCCTGGAAGTACCGTTACTCATGAATTAGATTTAGGTATTTATAATGTGTATAGTAGGCACAATCCCATCTATTACAACATCCAAACGACTTACCTTGGGCGAGAGTCTGAATTGATTAGCCAAGGAGATTTTATTCAGGTTTACCTGAGTCCTGTGGTGCCCACTTTGGCCTATCACCTCAAATTTGGCAGTCAAAAGAAATAAGCTTTTTGGTCGTTCAGCAGCTATAACCTATTTTTGATACCACATGAGATCATTGAATGGTAAGTCTGGTTGGTATTTCTACTGCACCTTATTCTTAGGGGTGGCCCTGTTTGCATCTTGTGAAGAGGTCATTGACCCACCGTTTGAAATTGAGCGTCCAAAGCTAATTATCTCCTCTAATTTTTCTCCGGAAACTACCGTAAGTGTTCGACTGACGGCTTCTCAACCCATTGTTGGTGAGCGCAGAATTCGTGAAATCACCGACGCAAGTGTTACCTTGATAGAGGGTAATGAAGTTGTTGAAAAACTTCACTTTGTGCCAGGAGAAAACGGAGAGCCGGGCGTGTATCGCACAGCTACCTTTATCCCTTTGGTTGGCAGACTCTACACACTTCATGCAGCAGCTGATGGATACGACATCGCAAGTGCACAGAGTTCAATTCCTACTTCGGTAGAGATTAAAAATTTGGTGATTTCTGACCTGACTACTATGTCAGTTGGGGAGCTAACGATCTATGATTTTAACCTGAGCGTTGAATACGATGATCCAGACTTTGTCGAAAACTTCTACGACCTGCGACTAAGCCAGGAGGTTTATCCTTTTCGATTGACCTCTACCGGTGACACGATGTTTATGGAGACCATCGCTAAATCTCTGATGGCCCCGGAAGAAGCCGTTAACGATATCCGTATTGCTGGTCAGGCAAGTGTACTTATCAAGGATAAGCCGGAAGGAGGCGTAATCATTCACTTACAAAGCCGCATCAATCCCAGCCGAGAAGCTCCCGGAAAAATTGTAGCGGAATTACGCACAGTATCCCGTCCATACTATGACTTTCAGCGCTTATTACAGCGGGAGGGACAAGTGTTTAACGGTCTTACGGAGCCTTCCGTAACTACTTCGTTTAACGTTAATAGTGGTTATGGCGTTTTTGCAGGCTTTAGCCAGAATACGCAAAAGGTTAATTTGGAAGGCTACTGATCATTTATCGTAGGTAAACGATAACGGCAATCACAACAATCAAGACGAAAAGAATCAGAAGCCACGGCATCTGATTGTCTCGGTATTTACCGACGAGTTTTTCCAGCGCCTCGTCCCAGGTTAACCGGCTACCGATGGGTTCGCTACAATAGAAAAGATACTTCTCCTGAATATTGGCTTCGTTTCCGTGGCGCTTGAAGATGAGGAAGTCGTTATCCAGAAAGGCTAGCTCGTAGAGGAAGCTATTGCGGTACATACTGTCTCCAATAATGACGCGCCTGGCGCCCAAAATTTTATAAGAGGAAACATCCATTGCCCCATCGTTGGCGATCCTGATTTCTCCCCCAGGCTGAAAAGAATGAAGACTCACTACGGTGTAACCCGGTTGGTCGCTCATTTTTACCCAATTGACTTTGAAGAGAAGACCATCTTCTCCATTATCTTCCAGAGAGTTTTCGCTGAACTTTCTTACCACCGGAAGAATCTCATCAATCATCTGCTCCATGGAGGTATACTCCGGGAGGTTAAGATTAAAGGGTTCCGCAATTTTATCTAAGAGGCGATCTTCCATTGGAAGGAATAATGGTCAGTGTCAAAGTTACGCTTTTGCTTCCGTTTCCACCTTTTTATCCCATTCACTACGCTTGCCGTAGTACTTGTCGTCAACAACAAGCAAGCCAAAGCTTTCACAACCTTCTTTTTCGGTAATGGCATGGTGGTGGCCATGAGCGCGTAAAATGGCGCGGCTGTACTTGCTGTCGAGCTGCCGAAACCAGCTGAAGCGGCGGTGAATGTAAACGTCGTGAATCAGAAAGTAAATCAGGCCATAGATGCTGATTCCGATGCCAACGAAAAGCAGCCAGAATAATCCTTCTACGTTGAGCCCAAGGATATAAGAGGCTGCACTGGGGACAGCGAAGACCAGAAAGAAAAGGTCGTTTTTTTCAAAAAAACCATCTTCTTCGTGATGAGGACGATGATGATCTTCGTGCCAGGTCCACAGCAGGCCATGCATCAGGTATTTATGCGCCGCCCAGGCGACGAATTCCATGCCTGCAATCGTAGCCAGCGTAATGCCAATGTAGAGAAGTACCGTCATAATATCGAAGAAACAGCGGGGACGAAAGATGGTTTACGCCAAAGGGCAGAAGCTTTCTAGGAGCTTGTGTTGGGCGCCGGCGCGCAGGTGCAAAGATGGGGTAGAACAGCCGCGAGACGTAATTGAGCTCCTATAACGCAAGCTCCGCGCTTTCTCCTGTCCTCCTCTCCTCCGCGCGAATAATCGGGCGCACAGCGGTTTTTTTTCTTGCACCGGCCTTTCCGAGGCTCCTTTTTCACGCGCGGAGAAAAGGAGCGTAGGAGATGCGCGGAGCGTTTCTCATCGGTCCTCATACTCTGGCCTTCTAAGAAAATATTCCGGAATGTGTGCAATATATCCTTTCGCGGCATCCATTCCCCACACGTCCAGAACACAACACCCACAAGATGCCTTATTTTCCCCTCCGCGTTTCCGTCCCTGAGCCCTGCCACGAAGACTGGAACCTGATGACTACCGTCGACGAGCGCCACCGCCACTGTGCCGCCTGTGATCGAACACTGACGGATTTCTCCGCCATGTCCGACCCCGAAATCGTTAGCCACCTCCGCCGGCACGAGGGCAAACTCTGCGGCCGCTTCCGCAAGGACCAGCTGGAGCGCAAGATTTATCCCCATCCGCCCCGGCGCTTCGCCGGGGCCCGCGCCCTGGCCGCCTCCGTAGCCATGTTCCTTTCCGTTCCGATCGCCGCTCAAACGGGAACGACGGAGCCTACGGAGCAGCGGACGGGGGAGCCAGCAGCAGCGCCGGGCGTTGGGGAGAGGCTACGACCAC
>CALIGP010000392.1 GCA_938021455.1 uncultured Lewinella sp.
ATTGTAATACTTGGTGCCGTTTTCCCCGATCAGTACCCACTCGTCGTTGATCTTAGCTTTAAACAAGAGGAAATGCCAGCGAGTGCTTACGACAAGTGTGTGGTATTCCGTTAATGCTTCATAAATAGCTTCGATGGTAGGGTAAGTAGTGAAAAATAACTTCCTTCCCATTTTTCTACCCTTGAAGGTCATCGCTTGACTGCTGTGCTCAGTCAGGTAAATTTTGTCGTATTCGAAGGGCAGTCGTTCTTGTCCGTCTTGGTCCAGAACACCGAGCTTATCTCCTCTACGGGCTAGATACAGTTTTCCAATGCCGTATTTCTCCAGCAGGCTGGCTCGGAACCGGCTTTCCTGCTGAATGGAATCAACCCCAAAAAGCTGCTGCAGCCGGGCTTGTTCTGCTGTTGGGATTGGGTAGTCGTTGGGTTCACGGGTACTATCTTTTGGACCGGGAGACTCCAAGACCAATAATTTTGCATCCATTTCATTGGTGATAGGATGATATTCTTCTCCTGCCTTGAAGGTGGCTTCGGAGAATTTACCTCTTGAATGTTTGAGTGTGTCTCCCTTTTCTGTAATAGCATATAGCAATTGGCGATACGTTGCCTTGCCAGGGTACATTCTTAATAGCTTAGTGTAATCGGTTGAGACAAAACCTCCCCGGTCAGTATCAAACCAATCCAATTTACCTGTTTCCAGGTTTTTTATCAGCAGAGCGCTATAACTGGTTCCGTTCCAGAGGGCATCCGAGAGGGCACCGTATTTAAACTCGGGTTCCTTTCCCGCTCCTGGTTCATAAATGGCAACCTTATCCTGGTCATTCTTAATGATCCATAATAATTGGAAGCTTTCCTCTTTTTCAAAGTAAAGCCGATGAACAAGGGTGGTCATCTTTGGCAGGATTAACTCTCCTTTTTCGTTAATTAAAATCTTCCCTTTTTCAGTAATGGCCATAGCACTGATAATGGTGCCATGCGGTGTTGTTTGCTTATAGAACCGGCCTGCTTTAAGAAATTCTGGTTCCATGACGATGTTTGCCAGTGTATCGGAATACCCCCATTTACCATGGTCGTTGTAGGGGATATAAAACATAGCATCTTCGGCCGTGCCCGAAACCGGGGGCATCAATTCAGTTTGCGCAGTACCAAGACTGCAGGGAATTGTCAGGATGAACAAGAAGATTAAACGAATCATCATTACAGGGTCTTTTATTACAGGAAGTAAGAGCGTGTCTAAAATTAGCTTTTGAGGCGACTGCTGACAAATATCGTTCTGAATAAGGCGCGAAGAGGGAACTTGGCCGTAGCCAAGTAACCGATGAAGTAACGCAATTCGGAACGATATTTGGCGCAGGTAGCCCAAAGTGTTAAATTTAGACACGCTCTAAGCCATAGCGAAGATAAGGAAGGTCTGTTTCGCCGTTCGTCAACGTTTGGTTACTGTTGTTAGGTAATAATGGCTGACTGGCGCAGTTATTTTTTCTCGGATTCCACTCCCCGGCGCAAGCCCACTAAATGCGCCACCACCACTAATGGCACCACCACTGCAGGTAACAAATTGTAGGGGGCAATGAGAATACCTACGTTTGGCTGCTCAAAGCCAATTTGCTGTAAGGGCGTTGGGGCGGCGAGTACCGCCGTCACGAAAATGTTGACAAGTAGCAACAAACCCACCCAGTGCCAGATTTTGATCAGAGTAGGGGAGATCAGCCCCTTGTGGTAACCAAAGTACCAAATTGCAGGAGCCGTTAGCCCCATTATGATGTCAAAGTTATTACCCGCGAAGGTCATGATCTCCGGGATACTTCCTTGAATGAAAAGTGCGTATAGTACCAGTTCCACGGGCACCCGGACGATGTGTACCCACATCAGTTTCACATGGTCCAAAGTATCCAGGAAAGCTTTGCCCCGCTTACTCGTGAATAGCCAGATGATGAGGACTGCTGCTGGCAGAACGTTGAGGATGAAACGGGGAGGTAGTACCGTTGTATCCTGATAAAAGCCCGTGGCAGCTACGCCGAATTGAAGGAGAGAATACACAAAGAGCCCCGCCCAGAGTCTCCAGTCACTCTTGCCCGCTGCCCGGGAAAAAAGCTCGATGGTAAGACCTACGATGATGGCAAAAAGGGTTGCTAGGAGAGAGGGGGACATTGGCTGTAGACAATTGTGTGACGAGAAGCACCTGAGGAAGTAAATCGAAACGGTGCGCTTCTTCAGAATAGTGGCAGGTAGAAAACACAAAAACCTGCAAGACTGGAGTCTCATTGTTGCCAAATGTAATTATTCTCAGGCAGGCCTACGAATTTTCTGCCCCCTCTCCTGTTAGCCCAATGAAATGAGCAGCTAATACCAAAGGAGCGACTACCGATGCCAACAAATTAAAAGGGTCGGTAAGTATTCCGATGTTAGGCTGCTCGAAGGCAATTTGCTGGAAAGGAAAAGGAGCCGCTAAGATGGCAGTAATGATAATGTTGATTAACAATAATAGACCGACATAGTGCCAAATTTTTATTACGCCCGAAGAAACGAACCCTCGATTATAGCCAAAGTACCAGATGACCGGGGCGGTAAAACCCATCACGATGTCAAAGTTATTGCCAGCAAAGGTCATGATCCGAGGAATCTGACTGGCAACAAACAAACCGTACAGGACCAGCTCGACGGGAACCCGAACAATATGCACTAATGCCAGTTTTTTACGGTCGAAACCGGCTAGTATCTCCTTCCCCTTTTTGCTGAAGAAAAGCCAGAGAATTCCAGCGATGGTTGGCAGAATATTAAGTATGAATCTAGGCGGGATTGTATCCGTTTTTTCGTAAAACTCACTCGCACCCAGGAGGTATTGAATGGCCGTGTAGCCTAAGAGAACGAACGCTATTTTTCGAGACTCCTTGTGTGCCTGGGCGAAGAGAAATATCGATACAAGAGTAGTACCTAGAAAGGCAATAGCTAAGGGAGAGAAGTTGAAAGACATCGTGATGCTTTTGTGGTTTAAACAAAGGTATGCTGACCATTCTTTCAAAAGCTTGCCATAGGGCAAGTAACGATATTACTTACTTATTTCTCGCCTGACCCGACTCAGCGAAGTATCCGTGATCCCTAGATAACTAGCGATATGTTTGAGCTGAGCGTGGTGCAGAATTTCGGGCTGTTCTGTCATCAACTGAAGATAGCGATCGCGAGCACTGTCAGTGATCATCGAAATACTCCGGTTTTTTAAGGCGAAGAAGCTCTGAACCAGGCGGGAGCGACCAGCATTACGAAAAGCATCGATACTGTCGAAGAGTTCTTGAAAACGATCATAGCCTAATTCCCAGCAAAGAGAGTCTTCCATTGCCTGCAGCTGCTCTCGGGTAGGTTGCCTAAGGATGAAGGAAGGAGGGTCCATGATGATCTGCCCAGGGGAATAAAAGTTAGTAGTAACCTCATCGCCCAAGGGAGTTATCGCAAAGGAGCGTAGGAACCCACGCTGGACGAAGTAGTAGGACCGGGCGTAGTCCCCGGTCTGCAATAAGTAATCCCCTTTATTGAAGGAGACCAACTCAAAGGCATCTACTACCTTGTCCCGGTCCACCGGCTTGAGACCGTCGCGGGTAAAAATATCGACTAGTAATTGCCGGTCGTTCATATCAAAGGTTTGGATTTTACTCGCTGACCACTACTCCAACCCAATCGTAAAGCTATACTGCAACGGCTTGTCCAACTCCAGACGGTGCTCTTTATACGGCTTTGCGTTAGGCATCCAGCTGTTGTCTCCACCAACGCCGATCTGACCGTAATCGATATTGAGCGTGAAGTTGGTCGCTGCCGTTAGCTCATTGGTGTGCTCGGCGGCTTCCAGCGTCGCCTGAGTGTATGGCCAGAGGCTGAAGTCAAATCCATCTCCCTGAATGAGGAGTGTTTCGACATTGTCTCCGTTCAGCGAAAGCTCCCGGACATTCATCCGGTTGCCGTTCTCGGCGGGTTTGATGTAGGGCTCGGTCATCTTGTCAGTAGACATGACCCAGCGGCCAAAGCGCGCGCCACGGAAGCGATCAACATACGCTTCGTGCGGCCCGCGGCCGAACCATTCCAGGGTGTGGTACTCCTTACTAACCTGAGTCTGAAGCCCGTAGCGGAATACGCCGGGAACGGACGCTTTCGCTTCCAGGTAGGAGTCGATGGAAAGACGAGGCTTGCTCTGTGGCGTGTCTTTTACGAAGTTGAGGGTTACGGTTTCCTCCACCTTACCGTCCAGGTAAGAGCGGACGATCTGCATCCCGGCACCAGTCGCTTTTTTGCTCAACAAGGTGGGGGAGGCCGTCGCCCAGGGCTTGTAGGCGCGGGCCAGGCCTCCGGGCTTGTCGTTGTCCGTCGGGGCACGCCAGAAGTTGGGCGTCAGCGGGGCGGCCAGCAGCTCGATGTCTCGTTCGGTGATGCTGACGATGATGCCGGTTTTGGGGTCTACCTCTACGCTAAAGTCGCCGGAACTCAGGTACAGCCCCGTTGGTGTCTCCTGGAAGTTACTCCGCTGAGCGGCCGGGGCCATAGCGATAAACCGGGGCTCTAACTCAAACTGCTCGAAGGCGACCTCATGGCCCGCCGGGCGGCCGAACTCCGGCACCCGTTGCAGAAAGGCAATTTCGAGGTACTTGGCTTCGTCGGGCACTTGGCCGTCCAACATCCATTGCACCTGCGCGCCGGCGCCCGCATCAGGAGCGGCGCCTTTCCAAATCACTTTCGTTTCGTCCATCATCACTGCCCGGACCTCCAGATCGTACTGGTTCAGGTTCGTATGCGTGAGCCACGATTTGAAAACGTAACCGTCACCCTGCTGGCTAATGGCCACCGGCTGAAAGGCGTGCTTTACTTCCCAGAGCGCGGGCTGCGGCGCCTGGTCGCTATAAATCAGGCCATTGGCCAGGAAGTTGTTGTCGTTGATGTCTTCTCCGTAGTCCCCGCCGTAAGCCATGAATTTTTGTCCCTTCTCATCGATCTTTTCCAGGCCCTGATCCACCCAGTCCCAGATGAATCCACCCGCAAAATTGGGGTAGTCCCGGAACATATTGGCGAAGGTGTCCAGGTGCCCCGTTGAGTTGCCCATGGAGTGCGCATATTCACAATAGATCAGCGGGCGATCATCGTCACCGGCCAGTAGTTCCCGCATCGTTTCCTTTGGCGTATACATCCGGCTGCGGACATCGACGTAGGCCTGGTCGCTCTTCACGTCGCCATCAATGGAGAAACTGCTGCTGGCCGCGCCTTCATTGTGCAGCAGCCGACTGCCATCTCTTCCTTTGATCCAGGCGGCCATGGCAGCGTGGTTCGGACCCGTACCGGCCTCATTGCCCAGGCTCCAACTCACAATACTGGGATGGTTTTTGTCGCGCTCCACCATCCGGATGGCCCGGTCCAGCATCGCCGTTGCGTACATCGGCATACTGCTAATCATGCTGCCCGCCTTATGCGTCTCTAAGTTGGTTTCGTCCATCACGTAAAGGCCGATGCTATCGGCCAGTTCGTAGAGGTAAGGGTCGTTGGGATAGTGACTACAACGCACAGAATTGAGGTTGAAGGCCTTCATCAGCCGCAGATCTTCCCTGATTTCTTCGCGGGTAACCGCCTTACCGTTTTTGGCGGAATGGTCATGCCGGTTTACGCCGTAGAAAATGACTTCCTTGCCGTTGACCTGGAATCCGTCTTTGCCCCAGCTCAGGTTCCTGAAGCCGATATTGTGGCCGGTCACGTCAACGGTTTGTCCCGCCGCATTTTTCAGTGTTGCCGTTAATCGGTAGAGGGTGGGGGTTTCGGCCGTCCAAGGTGCTACGTTCGGGATCTCAACCTCCAGACCATAGAATTGGTGGACACCGTAAGGGTTACGGTAGGCCTTTCGTTTGTAGTAGTCTGGAATCGGGTTAACGGAGATGGATTTGGCCTGGGCCAGCACGGCTTTGCCGGTGGGGTCGTAGAGTTGTACTTCGAAGGTCCAGTCTTTCAGGCTGGCGGGGTCCCGGAAATGAATTTTAGGCTCTACCCGCAGGTGGCCGGTGGCCATATCTTCTTTCAGGCTGGGCTTGGCGAAGAGGTCCAACAGGTATTCCGCCGGGGTGCTTTGCAGGTAGACCTGCCGGTGTAGGCCACTCAGCCGCCAGTGGTCTTGGTCTTCGAGATAAGAGCCGGAGCTGTAGCGATACACTTCGGCGTACACTTCATTACCGCTGGCTTTGGCCAGGTCACTGATATCGAATTCGGCGGGCGTGCGACTCCCTTCGCTGTAGCCCACATAGCGGCCGTTGACCCAAACGTGGAAGGCGGAGCTAACCGCTCCGAAATGGAGCACCTGACGGTCGCCGGCCCGAAAGCCCTTGATGTCGAAGGTTTTATGGTAGGCTCCCATGGGGTTACGGTCATGATCCGTCGGGCCCGTTGTCGAGGGAACAAAGGGAGGGTTAGCGGGGCGAAAGGGATACTCCCAATTGGTGTAGATCCGCATGCCGTGGCCCTGCATTTCCCAGTTTCCGGGCACCTGAATGCTACCGTAATCGCTCAGGTCGAGCTTCTTATTATCGTCGGGAATCCCGTTGTCTCCGTGTTCGTGCCACTTGAATTTCCAGGTGCCGTTGAGGCTCGTCCGGCCGATGATCGCACCACCTGCTTTTGCCGTCGCTTCGTTGGCGTAGTGGTACATCGTAGCGTGGGCGGGCAGTCGGTTAACACTAAAGGTCTGCGGGTTTTGAGTGAAACGTTGTTGGGCGCTGACGCAGGTGCAGAGTAAAGGTAAAAGGAGCAGAGTAAGGAGAAGGGCTCGCATGCAGTTGGGCTATTTTGATGATCGGACGGGGAAGGTCGGAAAAAATAGTTTACCAACCGATTTGCTATTTCGGGCTTGCTCAAGTTTGTTGGCCGTAACTGATTTGTTTTGTTGGGAATAGACATCTAGATTTGATTACTTTAAGTTTTGAGCCTTTATTTAGGCTACTTGCTACCCAAAAACGGATTGAATTCAAGAATAAATCATTGATGTTCTTCTGGCCAGGCAATAAGATTGATCTTGAACATATCTTCCCGCTGCCTTCATTGCTCTCCATCTTTCCATTGCATCCCGCGTCCGCGCTCGTCCTATCCTCTTTTTCAGTAAGCTTTCATAAGCTATCTCACGGCCCTGGCCAAGAGTGGATAGTAGTAAAAGTCTTTAAGTGCCGGGCAAGACAACTTAACCGAAGAATCATTTTTTTTCTCTACATTGTGAAGCAGCGTTTTGTAAAAAGCGTTCGTTCCGGTTTTACTGCATCACGACTCTTATAATGACGGTTGGCCAGTTCTTGAACCTAGGCCGATTCCTTTTTGGAGGCCTACTTCATTGCCTCTATTGCAGCTTTTGAGACTATTACTTAAACTACACACGATACAAGTTTAGCTACCTGACTACGGGGAGCTAAAGACACTTTTCATTCACTAATTTCTTCTTGAAAGTATTCCCATTCGTTAGCCATTCTGTTTACAGTTGTTTAGTTCAGTTCCTCCAGAGGAATTGAATTCTGCGTTGGCTGTACTGGGAGTTTGCTTTTGAGCAGTTCACTTGAAACATATTTATAAAATCATTAAAGTATGAGACGATTCTCACTAGTCCTAGGACTGATGCTTTTTGTCATGGGCATTACCATGGCACAAAAGACCGTTACCGGTACGGTAAACGACGAAGACGGCGAATCCCTGATCGGGGTTAGTATCCTTGTTGAAGGAACCACCACGGGTACGGTAACGGATATAGATGGTACTTACACCATCAGCGTCCCTGAAGGAAATAACGTATTGGTTTTCAGCTACACGGGTTTTGCTAACCAGGCGGTTGAGATAAACAACCGCTCTTCGATTGACGTGACGATGGAGACTTCAGCTGAATTGCTGGAGCAAGTGATCGTTACGGCCTATGGTGTAACGACCAAGGAAGCCTTTTCGGGCTCTGCTGACGTAGTTGGCGCTAAAGACCTGGCCTTGCGAAACGTTACTTCACCGCTGGCTGCTATTGAAGGCAAAGCTACTGGTGTACAATTTACCTCACCTTCGGGAGGGCCAGGCTCCTCGCCCGGCATCGTTATCCGTGGTGTAGGAACACTAAACGGAAGCTCGGACCCGCTGATTGTCGTTGATGGCCAACAGTTTGAAGGTAATCTTAACAACATTAATCAGGAAGACATTGAGTCCCTGACGGTTCTCAAAGATGCTTCCTCCACCTCCCTTTATGGTTCCAGAGGCGCCAACGGCGTTATTCTTATTACCACTAAGCGGGGCTCTAAAAACGGAACCCAGGTATCTGCCTCCGTTCAACACGGTACGGTGAGCAATGGTATTCGGTTCTATGATGAAGTTACCCCTGGTCAATACTACGAGACGATGTGGGAAGCGCTAAGGAATTCAGCTGCTGGCGGTGGAGACGGAGCCGTTGCTTCGGCGAACATCTTCAATAGCCTGGGCTACAACCCTTTTGATGTTGCGAACGATCAAATTGTGGGCACCGATGGTGTTCTCAATCCCAATGCCAACGTGGTGTACCAAAGCTTAGACTGGTATGATGAACTAGAGCAGAGCAATACGAGAACGAACTACAACTTAAACGTATCCAGTGGCGGTGACAATCACCGTGTATTCTTTTCTACTTCCTACCTGGAAGAAGGAGGATACGTCAAAACCTCAGAGTATGATCGTTTGACTTCCCGGGTGAACGCAGACTTTGATGCTAACAATTGGCTCACGGTGGGCGGTAGTGCAAACGTTACCATTGCTAATCAGGCTGGACCTGCTTCAGGCGGTTCTGGTAGCATTGTAAACCCTTTCAGCTTTGCCAAAAACATCGGTTCTATCTATCCCGTATTCGTAAACGATCAGCAGGGTAACCTGGTACGAGACGTAGCGGGGAACCCCGTATTTGACTCCGGGGAAGGTTTTCCTGACTTCAACGTCGGTTCAAGACCCATTAACCAGGGCAGACACGCACTTCAGGAGCTACTCCTGAATGATGAGCGGAACTTCAACAATACTTATGGCTTCCGGTTTTACTCTGCCTTCCACCTCATGGAGGGGCTTGATTTCACGGTCAATTACGGTCGGGACATCAATGAAGGCGTAAACAAAGGCTACGAGAACAACATCATTGGAGATGCTCAACCGACTGGCAGATACAGCGAGACGCGATTCAGAAGACAGACAGAGACCTTTAATCAACTGCTGAACTACCAGAAAAACCTGGGGGGGCGTCACAACCTTGACCTTACGCTGGGACACGAGAGTTACGAAAGAACTTTCACCAGTAACAATGCCCTGGCTGTGGACCAAACCGCAGAAGGTATTTTCGAATTTGCCAACTTCGCCACACCCGTAAGGGTCGGAGGTGCCACAACAGTCAAGAAAATCGAAGGATATTTTGGCCGGGCCAATTACAATTATGATACTAAGTACTACCTCAGCGTTTCTGCTCGCAGAGATGGTTCTTCCGTCTTTTCCTCGGGCTCCAGATGGGGTACTTTCTACTCCGTTGGCGCGTCCTGGCGGATCACGAACGAATCGTTTATGGATAACGTAGACTTCGTAGATCGCCTGAAGATTCGTGCTTCTTATGGTGAAGTCGGTAATGATAACCTCGGAGACTTCTTCCTTTCCCAGCCCCGTTACGCATTGTCTTCTAACGCAGGTAATCCGGCTATCCTTTTCTCAACGATTGGTAACCAATTGTTACAGTGGGAAACCATCGAGAACTTTGACGTAGCTCTGGAATTCACCTTGTTCAATAACTTCCTGGACGGTTCCATTGAGTACTACCGGAGAAATTCTTCGGACCTGCTCTATGACCTCCCCATTGCACTTAGTAACGGTGCCACTGATTTTCCGGCGAACATCGGAGACATGTACAACTCTGGTATTGAGTTGGGCCTGACGGCTAATTTGGTAACGACTTCTGATTTCAGATGGTCACTCTCCACGACAGCTTCGACCTTCAAAAACGAAATCACCAGCCTGCCAGACCCCATCATCAATGGTTCCAAGCGCTGGGCTGAAGGCCAATCTAGATTTGATTTCTACCTACTCGAAACGGCGGGCGTTGATCCAGAAAATGGAGATCAGTTGTTCAATATGTACGAGTTTGATGAAGATGGCAACAGTATTCCGGTAATGGATGGTGATGGTAATCAGGCAACGACCAATGACTGGCAAGAAACGGAAAGAGTGTACACTGGTGACAGTTCTATTCCTGACCTGTTAGGATCAGTTGCGACCAGCTTGAACTACAAAGGTATTTCCCTTAATATCCTCGTGAATTACGGTATTGGAGGAACAGTCCTGGACAACGGATACTCCGCCATGATGCACGCTGGAACCTACGGACGTTCTTTACACCCCGATATCCTGAACGCTTGGCGTCAACCCGGTGACGTTACGGACGTGCCAAGATTAGAAAATGGTAACCCTGACCTGGTGCTGACACAGTCTACCAGATTCTTAACGGATGCTTCCTTCCTCGCTTTGCGTAACGTAAACATTGGTTACACATTCGGTAAGGCCATAACCGACAAAATCGGACTCGGTGCTCTTAGAGTTTCCGTTACAGGAGAGAATCTCTTCCTGGATAGCGCAAGAGACGGTTTGAACCCTCAGTACAACCTGGGTGGAACTGGCGCTGGAAATGACTTTAATCCAGCACGACTCATCTCCGTTGGACTGAACGCAAACTTTTAAACATCAGCTGGTATCTCAGCGGTAAAGTCAATAGCCTCTGAATTGTCGATCCTTATGGCAACTAAGAGCATCCCGGCTTTACCGCTGATACACCTCCTAAATTCAATAAAATGTTATCATATATAAAACATTCGTTTCTAATTGTTCTCGCCTTCACCATTTTTTCCTGTGAAGAAGATTTTTTAGAGACTACGCCAACTGATGCCATTGCTTCCACTGATGCACTTGCCACGGAGGCAAATATGGCCCTGGTCATCAACGGGATGCATCGTACGATGTACGCTCAATCACAAACGGTACTTCCTGGTGGCACGGCAGTTGCCAGCACGGTCAGAGCCAATGAACACTACTGGGTACCCATGGGGGATAACCTCGCTGGTGGCTTGATCCATAGTGCTAATGCCAATAACCTGGGATGGCGGGATGAAGCGCAGTGGAACTCCCACACGATTCAAACGTCAAACACCGTCAATATTCTTTGGTACCACCGGTACAACATCATTACGAACGCTAACTCGCTGATCAATAGAATCAATGAAGGTGTGTTACCCGAGACTCCGGGCTTGTTACAGATTGCAGGTCAGGCTTATGCTTACAGAGCTTATGCTTACCTCTCGCTGGTTCAGCATTACGCTAAGGGGTATTTGATTGGTAACCCCAGCTCTGATCCGGGCGTGCCAATTATATTTGCTTCGGAATCTCCTTTTGCCAGTGGCCCAAGAGAAACCGTGCAGGCCGTTTATGATCAAATCAATAGCGATCTCGATGCAGCCATTGCTAACTTCCAGAATGCTTCCGCCAGACCGTCAGGCAGTGCCTTTGATAAGGCAAACCTGAACATCGACGTTGCTTGGGGCTTGAAGGCCAGAGTCGCATTGGCTACCGGTGATTGGGCCACTGCCGCCACTGCCGCTGTCAATGCTCGTCAGGATTACCCGATCATGGGTGAGGATGACTGGAAAGCAGGATTTAACTCTACCTTGCTCCCCGAAGTAATCTGGGGAAGTAACGTAATCACGACCGAGACTACCTTCTTCCGTTCCTATTTTTACTTAGCGTCTAATACCTTCAACGGTAGCCAGGTGAGGAACAATCCTAAAATTGCGGACCGTAGATTAATCGATGCAGCTCCGGATACGGATTACAGAAAAGATATGTTTTTGATTGATGCACCGAACACTAACCTTTCGGCAGCAAATGGTGTAGGAGGCTTTGCCAATAACACCAACCCGCTGTATACCACGGAAGAGGAGTTTAATACGGCAAGAGCTAATCTTCAAGCAGAATGGGGATGGACTTCCCGTCACAATGCTCACCCTTATATGCACGTGAAGCTGCGTCAGCAGATTCCGGGAGGAATTGAGCCAGATGATATCATCTACATGCGTGCGTCAGAGATGTACCTGATCGAAGCCGAAGCGAAAGCAATGATGAACGACATCAGCGGTGCACAGGAAGCGCTTCGCCCGCTGGGCGAAGAGCGTGATAGCGCTTACGACGTTACGGCTTTTGATGACCAGGCGTCGTTTATGGAGCACATTAAGTTCCAGCGCGGCCTGGAATTATGGGGTGAAGGATTCTTGTTCCAGGATAAGATCCGTTGGGATGATCCCATCGACCACGCAGCCAATGGCGGCTCTGGTGCTTCTCTGGTACTGTATCAGGATGGCTATTCTCAGGAAAGACCTTCCGTCAACCCTGCCTGGGTTTTCAAAATCCCACAGCGGGAATTAGATACTAACCCAAATCTTGGGCCTGATGATCAAAACCCATAAATCAGCAGGAGATTACACTGTTCGATGTGTATCTGAGCATTGAATAGAATAATACTGAGCCATCCCGAATTTTGACGTTGTCAAAGTTCGGGATGCTTAGTTTTAGGATAATGCTTTATAGAGTGGATGTTTGATCTTAAGTCTGACTGTGTAAAACCCACCACCAAAGAATAGCTGCCCAGGCCCACAGGGTTAGGCCATAGACAGTCCGTAAAACGACAAGGGAGTCTATGCTTGGAGCGAGGAGGTGCCAGGCGAGTCCCGCCAGTAAAAAGCCGAATGACCAGCCTAGTCCAACCATAATCACAGCTGGCCATACCCAGTCGCCATGCCAGCTGTTAATGGAAGGATAGGCGCGGAGGACAAAAGAAACGGGGTAGTATAAGATCAAGCCCAAAAAGCCCATGCTAATGAAGCCAACTACAAAGGTGACCACGAAGCCAATGGCAGAGAACTTGGTAGTGTAGGTGAGGTTGGTCCAGAATTCAAGCATAGGAAAGAAGATGTAGTAGCTGGTAAGATAAACGTAAACGGTGGAGAGGAGCTTTTTTGCTTTTTACTCCTCACTGCACCTGCGTGCGCGCAAGAACGTGTGTATCACGAGATGCACGGATTAAGGCCCCTCGACTACCATTTCGCTTCGCGGCTGGCTTCGCCGGTCCACTCCCTTCGGTCGGTCGATGTACGCTTGGGGACCTTCCACTTCAGAT
>CALIGP010000393.1 GCA_938021455.1 uncultured Lewinella sp.
CGTTTCGGCATCGGCCCCATCATTTTATGGGCTTGTACCGGCGTCATCATGTCGACTGAACGGTGTGGCCGCTCGTTGTTGTAGATGCGGATAGCCTCCGCTACGGCTTCGAGAGCCTCTTCGTGAGTAGGGTAGCCATCCTGCAGTAGTTCGGTCTTCAGAATGCCGTTGATGCGCTCGGCGACGGGGTTCTCATAGGATGACATGGCCATGCTTATTTTGACGCTTCGCTTCTTCAAAAGATTCACATAAGCGTGAGAGCAGTACTGGATTCCGCGATCGGAATGATGGATCAGGGGGAGCTTATGCGTCTTGTCTTTTCGGCGGTTTAACAAAGCCATTTCCAGGGCCTTTAACGGCCCGATGGTACTGAGATCCTTGCTGAGGTGCCAACCGACGATTCGATGCGAATACGAGTCCGTGATCAGACTCAGATAGCTAAAATCATTGAAACGATGGATGTAGGTGATGTCGCTTGCCCAAAGCTGATTAGCGCGATTAAGAACCATATCTTTAATCAGATTCGGATACTTAAAAAAGCGGTGCATCGAGTTAGTTTGATAAGCTCTCCGTCGTCGCCTTTTCGACTGTAATCCATACCTATTCAGCAACTTATCTAATTTGTCTCGCCCCATTTTGATCTTGTGCTCTTTTAAAAATGGTTTGATCATATGGTGGATTTTTTCAGTCCCAGGGTAGGGCTGCTTTTTCCTGATTTTTCGGACTTCTCCTACAACCAGAGCCTCCTCCAGATTATCGTGACCAGTTTTTTCTTCTGCCTTGTAAAACGCACTACGAGATACTCCAAACACCCGGCAAAGTGTCTCGACTCCTGCGGTAGGGTAGGAGGCGAGCAACTCGTTTACTGTTTGGAACCAGACTTTTTTCTGATGGAGATATTGAGCTCTCTTTCACCAACTTCGATCAGCTTCTCCAACGCATCGGCGCGGAGCTTCTGGTATTCGAGTTCTTTAAGGAGTTCTCGGTTTCTGCGTTCGGATTCCTCAAGCTTCTGTGCGGCGGATTTTTTCGGTTTACCCATGGTACGAGGTTTGTATTTTTTAAGGATGTGCTGATGACGCCACTTGCGCCAGGCCCGTAGCAATTTAGGGCTAAGCTGGTACTTATCGATAGCCTGAGCGTCGGTCAGCAGGCCTTCGGCTAACCGCGCCAGAATGTGGAGTTTTTCCGGGACGCTGAAACGACGTTTCGCTGTTGAAAATAATAAGACATTCATAATCAATGATTTGCACACATGATGTGGAGCTAAAACGGGGTATAACCGTTTTGCTCATAATTTATATTATGTTAAGTAATAAGTTTTCTTCAACTTATGCGACTTACTGACTGCTTCTACAGCTAATAAGCGGCAACACATCAAAAATGGTCAGAGGCTCGATATGAACTATTACAGAGCTTTTTTTCGTACTACAGCGGAGTAAGAGTCTGCGGTCTAAAAAAAATGAGTTCTCCTTTCTGCTTATCCCCTACCCTTTCCAATCACCCTTAGCTAAACGTATACCCATTCAGGGTCTTTAGATTAGCCATGCAGGCAGTCTTTGCAGCCTGTAGTGCAGCGTTTCTCTCCGTACTGCTGGCCGCTGCCAATGTATCTAAATTAGTAGCCAACGTCTTTAAACTCGCACCAATTTTAGGCATATCCCTTATGAAATTCTGCGATAGACTTTGTGGATAACCGGCATACATTGCAAATTGCATCGCATTGTTCTGGCCCATAAGCTCTACAAGCTTTCGGAGTTTGTCATCGGTTAAATAGAGAGCCTCAAAAACCGTCACCTTCTCAAAATATATATTTACGGAGCTAACTCCTTGGGTATACATAGTAGAAACTCGTTGTAATGCCTGAGCAGCATTGGCACAATCTTCATTGGTAATCGGCGTAGACGAATCGGTAGCTTTCAGCTTTAGCCATAAAGGGATTATTATTCCAAATGCCTCGCTGTTCGCATCTTCCAAGGTGGCCAATGGCCCGTTTTGAGCCTCATTACCTAGGACATAAAGAGCATTAAAGACGGGTTCTTTTGGATATTGAATCAACCAATTCTGGGCTGCCTTCATCCATTCCGAAAGAACCCGCATCCGCATCGGTAATATTCCTGCGTAGATCGTAAGCGTTTGTTCTACGCTCTGTTGGCCGTCGCCTTCAGCGGTTATGACCAGGTTCATACCGTACAGCAGAGGGTGACTTGGCAAAGAGGCCATATCCACCATACTCAACTGAATTGTCCTCTCTCCCGTGGCTGGTTGCAAGCCGGAAATCAGGTTGCCAGAAAAACTTATGCTCGTGGCGTTCGTAACTGTCCAGGATACCTTAACGGGAACCGTATTTTCGCCCCGAAGATTGAGGAATTTGTGATCTGAGGTAAAGGAATCAATTTTAACGGAAGAAAAGTTTACCGCAACCTGAATCTCCTTAGTTACCGAATGATTTCGGCCAAAGGTAGCATTGAGGGTAAATTCATTTTTGGAAACGCCTGCTTTCACCTCTTTTGTTCCTGCATCATCCACGGGCTCGCCCTCCAACAAAACAAGGTCTGGCGCATTTTTTACCTGCCATTGCAGCTTCACCGTTTTTTGATCGCTCGGTCCGTTTATCACCACTTTATCAGGCGTAACCGAAAAGGAAGTAATCTCTGGCTGTCGCTTTTTCTCTAACAAGAGACTGATTGAGCCGTCATTATATCCCGGTACTTTAGTCCAGGAAAGATAGAGCGAAGTATTTCCGGGCTCCAGATTACTTGTCAAGTGTTCTAAATCAATTTGCTGACTGGCGTCCTCCCCTATTCCGAGCACCTGCGTTAAAGGTTTAAAGTGCCAGGTAACGATCTCGCCGTTAGCGTCCCGTTCAATCGTCCAGTCATTCGCCTCGCTCCCTACCGAAGTCATCTTAATAAGCTTGCTCTGGTCAGGAGAACACAAAGCACCATAACCG
>CALIGP010000394.1 GCA_938021455.1 uncultured Lewinella sp.
GGTTTTTAGCGATCAGCGGACAGCATTCAGGCAAAACAGCTCTGAATGCTGTCCGCTGATCGCTTTTTTATGCCAACCAAACTGGGTACAGGGGAGAAAATACAGGAAATGTTGCCCAAACTCCGGGATGACTCATGTTTCAGGTTTTATTCGCCAGTATTCATTAATTCCCATACCAGCGAAGAACATCGGTTATTCCGTCTCCGTCGAAGTCACCAAGTAATAGGTCCTGTTTGGTGAAATCGGATCCGTTCACGGTGCGCCAGTTGCTGTCAGCATTATCGCTTACCCGCCAGCTATCACCATCAGCCAGTAGAATATCGTCAGTAGTGTCATTATTGAATTTACCCACCATGAGATAACCAATAGGGTAGTCCGAGCCATTAATGGTGCGCCAGTTGGTATTAGCGTTATCGCTTATTTCCCAGTTGTCACCATCGGCGAGTAGGATGTCATCGTAGGCGTCACCAGCAAAGTTGCCGACAATGAGGTCTCTCCGGTGGTAATCACTACCATTTACGGTGGCCCAATTAGTACGGGCGGCGTCGGAAACCCGCCAGTTGTTGCCATTGGCAACCATGATGTCGTCTCGTGTGTCGCCAACGAAGTTGCCGACCAGCAGATCTGCTTTTTGGAAGTCGCTGCCATTGATGGTTTCCCAGTTGGTGTTTGCTCCCGAAGATAGGCGCCATGAATTTCCGTCGGCCAGGATGATGTCTGCACGGTTGTCCGCATCAAAGTAACCGACTAACAGTTGATCGCTCCTGTAGTTACTACCGTTAATAACTTGCCAGGGGGAAGACGCGGAGTAGCTGACTTGCCAGTTGGAACCGGTCGCCCAGAGTAAGTCATCGCTGCCATCACCATTGAAATCACCTACAAGCAGGTTCTTCGAGTTAACGGGAGTACTATGAACGAACTGCCAGTTAGTATTGGCACCGTAGGAAATAAGGTAGCCTTCCTCTTCTCCGCAAAAGGAAGGATTGGGGTAGAGATTATTGACCCCGGCGATATCTCCGGAGCTAAGTGCATTCCGGAGGCCGATGACGGTCGCAGAGGTGGCAGGTGGCATCTTCAACTCAATGGTGGGGCGCCCGTTTTTGGAGAAGGCTGTTTTATGATAGTGCATAATGGAGGCGTAATCATAAGGGCCATCATTGGTAATCGTTCCGGAAGCGTACTTCATGAAGTTGTGCTCATACCCTTCAATGATGTTCTCGGGATGGACGGTAATGTAACTGTCCCGGTCACTTCGATTTTGCTCATGGTATACGCCCGCTGCGTGTAGGATCTCGTGCATGGCAGAGCCCTTGCCGCAAGCCGTAATGACGTCTATGTCCTGGCGCCCACCCTGCATGCCAACCTTTGAGCTACAACCAGACTGAGAGATGAAATGGACGTAGTTCGCCTGTGTCGTTCTGGGCACAAGGCATAAGTGGGTTTGATCAATGACTTCCTGAATAGCCGCCTCGATGTCATCTTTGGCGGGATGGGTATCGGGGAGATAATAGGGTATTATTCCGCCAGGCCAAAGCTTTCCGGACGATACTATGGTCGCTGAGCGATTGGGAAATTCACTGACATCGCCAAGTAAAATATCACCTTCGATGTATAGTTTTCCGTTCGTTTCTTCTACGGTCATCATTTGAGTGACGCCCAGTAAGTCCAGTGTTACTTCTACTAATCTTGGACGAACAGTAGCACCATTGTGGTATTCATAAGGCTTATCCGTGAGTAGCACCGGTTCGGTAATGACGGTAGGGTCGGGGATGGAAAGTTCTTCCTGATCGTCGCAGGAAAAGAAAACCAAGGCAAAGATGGTGAGAATAAGAATGGGGAAACGCATGGTAAGTTGTTTTGATTTTTCAACTAATTGCGCCTATTCTGAAATACTTACCTGGGCAAATAGTTAAGGAAAAGCTAAAGGTATTTTGGGCGCGATCGCAGGTGCAATGGGGAGGCTGATGGCAGGTTCGGTTGGTATAAACACTCCGTAATTCTTTGCCCAGATTCAACTAATCGTAGGCTTCCTATCTTCGCCCCATGGCCAATGAGAAATACTCTACCGTTCACTACCACAATTACCTGGAGCTGGATGCACTTTTGTCTTTGCAAAAAGAACGCAGTGCAGCACTGGGGAAAGCCGCCCACGATGAAACCCTCTTCATCATCATGCACCAGGTGTATGAGTTGTGGTTTAAGCAAGTACTGCATGAGTTGGATTCTGTCTGCGGAATGTTCCGGACAGAAAAAGTGAATGCTGATAATATGCAAACGGTGCTGCTTCGTCTGCAGCGGGTGTCGGTTATCATTGACCTGATGATTGAGCAGATCAAGACGATGGAAACGATGACGCCGCTGGATTTTCTGGAGTTTCGGGATTTTCTGTTCCCTGCATCGGGCTTTCAAAGCATGCAGTTCCGGATGATTGAGTCTACGCTCGGGCTGCGGGAGGAAGACCGAATGACCTATCACGGTAAGTCGTACAAGATTGTCTTTAACGAAGAACAAACAGCGCGCCTGACGGCCATTGAAGAGGGAGGGAGTTTATTTGAACTAGTAGAGGGGTGGCTGGAGCGCACGCCATTTCTACAGTTTGAGGGCTTTGATTTTCTGGCCGCTTATAAGAAAGCCGTTGATGAGATGGTGGTTAAGGAGCAGGCCGCCATTACGGCCAGCGAATACATCCCGGCGAAGATGAAGGAGATGCGTCTGCGGATGGTAGGAGACAGCAACAGTTACTTCAAGCACGTTCTTTCTCAGGAGGAGCATGAACGCATGATAGCGGAAGGGGAGTGTAGGCTGTCTTATGATGCAACGATTGCTGCTCTGCTGATTAATTTATACCGGGAGAAACCCATTTTGAGCATTCCCTTCAATCTGTTGACGGAGTTAATGAATATTGACGAACTACTGACGACCTGGCGCTACCGCCACGCCCAGATGGTGATGCGAATGATTGGTAACAAGATCGGGACAGGAGGGTCTTCCGGGCACGATTATTTGGCAAAGACGGCCGAGAAGCATAAGATTTTTAAGGACCTGCATAATATCTCTTCGCTGTTAATTCCG